>JBNJDL010000047.1:0-12415 GCA_051744825.1 Bacillota bacterium
TAAATGTTGTGGAAATGTAATTGCTTATTACGATTTTTATACATTTAGTTCAAATAGTATATGGATAAAAGAATTAATTGAAAATGTTAATAATAAAGATAAAATAAAATACTTAATATGTCCTAAATGTAGAGAAAGTGCTAATTATAATATTGAAGATTTGATGAATATTAATGAATATAAAGTAAAAAAATATAATAATTAGGAGTGTTTTTATGCAATTTGAATTAAAAAATATAGATATTGATAAAAATATGTATAATATTAATATTAATTGGGAAAATATTGATGATAAAAAAGAAAAAGAAAAATTAATTTATAAATATCTTGATTTTCTTAAAAGTAAAGCAGATATAAATGGAAAAATTGATGAAGATTTATTGCAAGAATTTGTTGAAATAATGCTTACTAAAGCAGTAGATACATATAATGGAACAACTAAATTTTCTACTTGGCTTAATTATGTTTTGGAAAGTCATAAAAGTAATTATTGTATTAAAGAAAAAAGAAGAAAACATATAAAATTAGATCAAAATATTTCTGAAGGTATAACTCTAAAAGATATTTTATCATCCGATTTTGATGTTGAAAATGAAGTTATTAATAATGAATTATATAAATTTATAGAAAAAGAATTAACCAAAATGAATAAAAAACATAAAATAATTATTAATAATTATTTTGGGTTTGGTGATTATGAATTAAAAACATTAGATGAAATTGCAAATATGTTCGGTTATTCTCAACCATATATTACACAAGAAAAAAATAAAGTTTTAAATTATTTAAATAAAAAAATGGAATGGGAAGGAATAATATGATTAAAATAAATCTTAAACATTAATGCAAAACACTTGACAACAATTGTATTAAGTGTTATAATGATTATAGTAATTAAATTAAGGAGGTAATGTTAATGGAAAAATATATAAAAGATTTTATTAATGATGCTAAAACATTTAATTTATATTCAGATAATACAATTAAAAGCTATTCTGTGGCTTATAAGCAATTCAACAGAAGGTTTGATTTTGATATAAGTAATATAACAAGACAAAATATAAAAAACTTTATAAATGGGCTTCAACCAATCTCACAGGCCACTTTAAACTTAAAAATATCTGCCTTAAGTGCTTTTTTTGATTTTTTAGTTGAAAAAGGTGTTATTGAAAATAATCCAACTGAAAATATTAAATTAAAAGCACCTAAAATAACAGAAAATCAACCATTGACACAAAAAGATATTGATTTATTAATAGATAAAGTAAATACTCGTAACACTATAAGGGATAGAGCAATATTGGCTCTTCTATTCGCTTCAGGAATGAGAATTAATGAATTAACTAACTTAAATAAAGAAAATATTAAAATAGAAAATGGTAATTCTATTATAAAAATTAAAAATGCCAAAAATGATAAAGAAAGAATAGTTTTTATTCCCCAAAAATATTATTCTTATTTAGATATGTACTTATCTTTAAGAAATGATAATAAAAAAGCTATTTTTATTAGTGAAAGAGGAAGTAGAATTAATGATGATACTATTAGAAAAATGATTAAAAACATAACAAAAGAATTTGATAAAAATGTTACTCCTCATGATTTTAGGAAGGCTTATGCAACTTTTTTACTTAATAAAGACATACCAATGAGTATTATTTCAGATAATTTAGGACATTCTGATTCAAGGGTTACTGAAAAAATTTATGCTAAATATAGTAAATCTAATAGAGCAGAAAAAACATTGGGGGCTTTTGATTAATATGAAATATAAATATATTTTTAAAAAAGATATACCCGAATATAATGTTGAAAAAGGTGATAAAGTAAAAAAAATTATTAAAGAAAAATGTTTGATGGATTGTGTTTGGTGTGAATATAAAAAAGAATGTCGAGGACTTGTAAAAGTTGAAGGAGGTATATTTGGTGATAAACTTTGTATTCTTGAAGGAATAAACATCGATTATTTAAAAGAAATAACAAATAATTTTGTGAAAAAATATAAAGCATAAGGTAATCTTATAAGTAAAAAAATATAAATAAAATGAAATTTTTACTTATATTTTTGTGGGGTAACTTGTATAATAATAATGTAACTTTAAAAAAGGAGTTGAAAAATGTCAAAAGCTATTTTGCGTTATAAACATTCAAAATATAGTATTAAAGGGATACAAGAACAATTAAATAATGTGGATTTATATAAATCAATTAATAATAATTTATCACCTGAACCTTATATACAATATAATAAATTAATTCGTTGGGGATGTATTGCTTCATTTCCTTTAAATGAAAAATCAATCGTTTATAATAACAGAAATGGTATAAAGAACGCAAGTAATAAATTAAAATCAAGAAAAATAATGGAAGATAATAATGTTCCTATTCCCCAAACTTGGAATGATAAAGAAATGCCTGATTTTCCTTGTATTGGTAGACCTTTACAGCATTTTGGTGGAAGAAATTTTTATTTCTGTGAAGATAAAATAGATTGGAATAATGCTAAAAGAAAGGGTGCTAAATATTTTAGTAAATATTATCCCAAAACTAAAGAATATCGTGTTCATGTTGCAAGTGGTAAGGTTATAATACTTGCAGAAAAAATTACTCCTGATAATACAAGCGAACAGGCTTGGAACCTTAGTAAGAAGGGGGTGTGTGAAGAATTTAATACATTAAGGTGGAGTGAATATCCTAAAGATATATGTGATATAGCAGTAAAGGCTGTAAAGTCTTTAGGATTAGATTTTGGTGCAGTAGATATCATGGCGGAACCTAATGATGATAGTTTGCCCTATGCTGTTGTTCTTGAAGTTAATACAGCACCTAAACTTGGATCATATGGACAAGAAAGATATGCTGAATATTTTAAATTTTTATTTGCACACGATAAAAAAGTTGAATATTTTAATGCGGATACGCAAAGAGATTATTGGTTTACACATAATCAATTAGAAGTATAACAGAAATAAGTATGTGAACGAGTGAAAAAAATAATTTAAAAGGGAGAGATATATTTTATGGCTGAACAAGTGTTTAAAAATTATATTACAGTTGCAGGAACAGTACAAGATTATGGTTTTGCTGATTATGTAGATGGTAAAAGATTGGGAGAATTAACTTTAAGGGTAAATGATGGCAATGCTTATATTAATATTTGGAACTCTAAAAATGCAGACAAGAATCATGTTGCACAGTTTTTTCAAGAAATAGAAAAGGGTAGAAAAATACAAATTCAAGGTAGATTAGAAGAACAATATTATGATAATGAATATAGAAGAAGAGTTAAAAAGTTTGCTAACAAAAAAATTGAATATACAACATTACCTGAAGATCATGAAGAAAAATATGTTGGTGTTATTGCAGGTAATGTATTGGATGTAGATTTTGATTTTGTTGATTCTATTCGTTTTGAAGAAGATAATATGCCTAAAATTGAATTTACAGTAGGTGTTTTCAATCTTTATAATAGAGAAACTCAAGAAAACGATTTAACAGTTCCCGAAGTCATTAAAAATGAAATAAATAATTACTTAGATTATAATCAAGAAAATGATGGCAATGGTGGAGATATTTCCACTTTAAAAAAATTGCTTAATAAACTTGATGGTTCCGATTTAGAAACATGTTATAAAGTATTAAATAAGTTTTATAATTTATTTAACCCTAATACATTCAATATTGACATGATTCATGTAGTAGGTTATGGTGATTTGGCTAATGAACTTAGTGAAAAATTAAGTTTATATGATAATATTGATTTTGCTGCTTTAATCAATAATTATCAAGAAAGAGATGAATTTGAAGTAGTAACAGGTTATGTCAATGAAGTTGAAATTAAAAAATACTATGAAATTAATAAATATGACGGTATTGAAGATGATGATTTCTTGGATATATAATTTTATAAAAAAATAAAAGGAGTGATTAAATGGGTTTACTTCCTGATAAACCAAGTATACCTGCACAAAACTTTTCAGAATACTTCACATTAATTTTTGGGGAAGGGGGAATTGGGAAAACCACCTTTGCTATTCAACCTGAAAATACAATATTAATTCAATTTGAAGAAGGTGATAAAGGGTTAAGTTGTTATAAAGTTAATTTAATTGAAGAAGCTAAAAATAAATATGGCAAAGATTATAAAGGCCATGTTTGGACAATGTTCATCAATACTATTGAAGAGCTTGAACAAGGAGAACATAATTTCAATCATGTTGCTGTAGATTCAGCAGATAGAGCATATGATTTTAAAATGGCACACTTCAAAGCCAAAGAAGGTAGACATCCTTCAGGTGGTGATGATTATGGACAGGGTTGGAATCAATTCAATTCAGCATATAAAGACAGTTTTTACAGATTAAAAGAAAGTGATTATGGTTTAACTGTTATTGCTCACGCTAAAACTAAAGAAATTGAAAATGTTCGGGGCGATAAACGTGATAAAATAATTCCTGCTGTTGGTGGCAAAATGGGTAGTTGGCTTCTTGATGAAGCAGATATTGTTCTCTTCTATGACAGAAATATTGAAGGCGATAGAGTATTAAGGGTTGAATCAGATGGAAATTATGAAGCTAAACAAAGATTATCATTTCCTGTTGATAATATACCCGCAGGTAATAGTGCTAAAGAAACCTTTGAAAACTTTAAGGTTGAATTTGAAAAAGCTATACAAGATGCAAATGAAAAATATAACGTTACACAAGAAATGATAGATGAATATTATCAAGCTAAAGAAAACAAGGGCGAATTAAAAAATTTACTTCAAGACATCAAAGATACTATAAGTAATAAGGAAATAAAAACTAAAGAAGCATTAAATTTACTTGAAGAAAAATGTGGTGTTGATAAATTATCTAAGTTAGATTATGAACAAGCTAAAAAATATAAGGAATTATTGGAAAATGTTAGTTAAGGAGTGAAAATAATGTTATTACGCAGAAAAAAATATCTATCAATTATTTTTATCTTAATTATTATATTGGGTTCTATATATTTCATTAATAAAATTCAAGCCAACCCCAACCATGAAGAAAGTATTATTCAATTTGGAACAAAAAGGGCAAAATTTATTAACCAAAAATGGGTATATCATAGAAAAGAATTAAAAAAGCATAATAAAATGACTAAAAAGGAAATACAAAATAGAATTGAATCTATAATATTTTGGGCAAAAGAATTTAATGATATGTACCCTGATATTAATTCATACAGAGTTGTCCTTGATATGTTAGTTATCCCCGAAATAGAAACAGGTTGGGTCAATTGGAATAGTCATATTAATGAAAAAGGTAAAAGGTATGGAACTCTTGATAATGGTAATTCTTTTGGTATATGGAGTATTGAATGGGAAACAGCATATTGGATTGCTCAAAAAAATGATTGGCAATTGAAAGGTAGAAATGATGAAATAAAATTAATATCTGATACACACAAACAAACCAAATTTGCTGTTTGGTATTACTATTATCAACTTCAAGATAAAAATGGTGATAGACTTTCTGCGTTAATGGGATATAATATGCCCTCAATTGATCATAAACAAGAAAGATGGAGAAATTACGGTATGAATCTTTGGGGGCGGATTCATTACCATGAAACTTTATTAAAAAAATATAATTTTTTAACTATAGAGGATGATATTAATAATGAAATATTCATATCCCAAAGAAATTAATAATAAAAAAGATATTATTGTGTTTTTTGCTGAATATTTTGAAGAAAAATTTGGATATTATATGCCAAAAAGGGGGTGGGGAAAAACGGCATCTTTTGTTACTAAAATGGTTAATGAAGGTTATACATTAGAAGAAATAGCTATTGTAGTTTGGGGTAAAATTAACACTTGTGATAAAGTTAAAAGCATTTGGTATTGTAAATATGATTTTGATAAAATAGATTTTTATAAAAAAATAAAAAAGCAAGAAAAAAATAAACCAAAAGAAACTAAACCTGAATATGAAGATACAGAAGAAAAAGCAAATAAAGAAGGTGATATTTTAGATGAATTTCTTTGATAAAAATGATTTTGAAGATAAAAATTTGCTTGAATTTAAATATTCTAAGGAAGATCATCTTCAAAACTTATTATTGTTCGGGCAAATTGTTAGTAATGTTAAAAAGAATTTTGAATATGAAGATTTAACTATTGATGTTTTTTATACAAGGATTAAGGACTTATATTTTTTAATTGAAAAATATATTGAATCGGGAATTATTGATATTGTATTAACTGTTAAAAAATTAATTACAAACTGCTATTCTTTTATGATTAATAAATATGATTATAAATTTTATCAATTGTCTAATGAATTAACAAATATATATGACATAAAAAATAGTGATTATAATAATTCTTCTGAATTTCAATTAATGTATTCAGGAGTTTATTCTTTTAAAACTACAATTGAACATAAAATATTAAGATTAAGAAGTTTTTATGATGGACAAAAAATTAAAGTTAGTGATGAAAAAATGAAAGATACAGTAATGGATTTAATAAATTATTGTTATATATATTTAATATGGGCAAGTAAAGAATTTCCACAAATTAGAAAAATAAAAATAAGTGTTGAACAGTAAGGAGGGGTTGCTATAGTAGAAAAAATAAACCCCAAACCCAATGAACAGAATATTTTGAGTTGTATTTTAAGAAAACCTGATATTATATATGAAATTCAAGATGAAATTGATAAAAGTTATTTTGTTAATGATTATAACAGAGTGATATATGCTATAATGGTATATTTAAGTCAAGAAAAGGATGTAGAAGAAGCCGAATTTGATAGCATGACAATGGTTTCTATCGCAAATAAGTTTGATAATATTAAAAGAGTAATTAATAAAGTTTATAGTAATCAAAAAGACTTTATTAAAACAATAGAAACTTTACGTGATTTTCCTATTGACCCTCAAAATTATGACATTCATGTTAAAGAATTAATAAAAGCTAATGCAGTTAATGATTTGATAGATAAAAACAATACATTTAATAAAGAAATTATACAAAATTATGATCAATGGGATTTAGTGCAAATATTAAATAATGCAGAAAATAATGTATTGCAATTATCTAATAAATATGCTAATGCAAATTCTGAACAGGGAAAGACAATTGGTGAAGGGTTAATGGATAAATATTTAAATAAAGAAGTTAATAAAAGTGGATTTAGAGGTTATCCCACGCCATTTAATTCCTTAAATAAGTTTACTGATGGTCTATTAAGAAAAGGAAATGTTTGTGTGTTTAATGCTAAAACAGGGATAGGTAAATCAATTACATTGAAAAATATAGTTAAATATATAGGAATTGATTTAAATAAGCCTATTTATTGGGGCGGAACTCCTGAAATGCAGGTAGAAGAACAAGAAGAAAGACTAATAGCAGAAGTATCGGGAGTCGATTCTCATATTATATCAAATGGTTTATATAATCGTGAAGGCAATGAAAAGTTACGTGAAAGGGTAATTAATTCAATTAAACAAATTGAACAAGCACCAATATTCATAGAAAATATAAGGGGTTATACCCCTGATAAACTTGTTCAAAGAGCTAAATATTTCAAAAACAAACATAATATAATAGGATTTGTTTGGGATTATGTTAAACGTTCGGCTTCTTTCACAGGTGATGATGGGCAATTAAGACATTGGCTTGGTGATGTGGTTAATGTTATGAAAGAACAGATTGCTGCACCATTAGATATGTTTGTTGCTACTGCATCACAGGCTAAAACTTATGACCCCTTCTTTGCTGCTGAATCACAAGATATTGAAAGACATTGTACTAACTTTGTTATTCTTCGTGAATTAACACAAAAAGAACAAAATGCTAATCCCTTACATGGTGGTTATGGGTTTTATGTGAAAAAAAATAGGAACGGTAGAGAACATCACAATCAAAATATAGATTGGATTCCATTAGAACTTGATGAACAAAGACTTAAATTTAAAGAATGTATGGAATAAAAGGAGTGGAATATGCAAATAAGTCAAAGTACTATTAATGAAATAAAAGAAAATGTACCAATTAAAAATGTAGTAGAAAAATATATAGATTTAAAAGGGAAAAAGGCTATTTGTCCTTTTCATGATGATGGCGATCCTTCTTTATATATTTATCCTGAAACTAATACTTTCAAATGTTTTGGTTGTGGTATAGCAGGTGATGTAATAGAATTTATTGAACAAATTGAAAATATAAATTTTATAGAAGCCATAGAAAAACTTTCAGAAGAAAATGGTTTTGATATTGAATATGATAGTGATATAAATAAAACAGAAGATTTTATGAAAATAGTTGAACAATTAAAAGATATTGAACATGAACAAATATTTAATGAAAATATGCTTAAAAAATATGATAATACACATAAATATGTTTTAGATTTAGGTTTTCAACGTAGTACATTAAATCATTTCCAAGTAGGATATTGTGCTGATGAAAATGATGAACTTTTTAACAGAATAACTATTCCTTGGAGAAATTCTAAAGGTAAATTAGTTGGTATTGTTGGCAGGGATGTTACTAATAAAAGTAATAGAAAATATATTGCTAAAAAGGGTAGTAAGAAAAGAAATCATTTATATAATCTTAACAATGCTAAAAAATGGGGGAAAGATGGAATTATAATTGTTGAAGATGAAAAGTCTGTTTGGAAATTATGGGAATGGGCTTATTTTAATGCGGTTGCTTTAGGTTGCAGCGAATTTGATGAACGTAAATTTTTATTAAGAAAATATACAGATACCATTTATCTTTGTTTAGATAATGATAAACATAGAGATGAACATTTGAAGAAAATAATGCCTAACATTTATTATCTTTTTGATGTTCATATTATTTATTTAAAAGATAAAAAAGATATAGCTGAATTAAATAATAAAGCAAATTTTAAAAAATACTTAAAAAAATCAAAAAGGGTGATGAAATGAGAAAACCAATTATTAAAGAAAGTGAAAGTGGAATATGGAAACAAGCCTTCTGTCCTATTTGTGATACACAATTATCTTTTATAACAGCAGATAGGAAATTAATTTGCAATAATAACGAACATACGTATGAAATAAGCAAAGACAAAATTAATTGGAATAATGTGGAAGAATAATAATTTGGAATATAAATTAACATTTAATCCACCAATTGTTGCTATTGATGTAGATGGTGTTCTTGTTGAATGTGATTTTCCTAAACTTGGAAAATTGAAACCTTTTTGCTTATATTTTTTGAGAGAAATAAAAAAAGCAGGTTGGCGAAGGGTGTTGTTCACATGCAGACAAAATAAATATTTACAAGATGTTAAAAATTATTTTAATAAATATAATATAAAATTTGATGCTTACAATGATAATTCCGCAATTACTCAAAAGGAATGGGATAAATTTGGATACAAAGATACTCGTAAAATTGGATATGACATAATTGTTGATGATAAAAGTATTTTTTATCAAGATAATTTATATATTGTAACTCAAAAATTATTAAAAATATATGATGGGAGAGTTGATAATAATTATTAAAATTTTATATTTACTTTTAGGCATATTAAGTTTAATTTTAAGCCTTTTAACTTTACCCCCATTAGTATCAGATACATTAATAGGTCTTTTATGGTTTGCTTATGGGATTATAATGGTAAGTTTTGCACTAAAACCTTTTTTTGAGAAAAGGAGTTGATAAGAATTTCTGAAAGAAATTATCGTGATAAATATAGAGAATTAAGAGGTTTATTAATTGAATATCATCAAATATCTCATAAAATCCTTAAAGAATCAAAAGAAGAAAAAAATGAATTGTATAATGATTTAAAAAAATGCCTTATTAAATCAAATGCAATATTATATAAAAATTATTATGGTGGTGAGTAAATGGCTAATCTTCTCCAAGAAGATGTGAGAGACTCTGCTAAAGCATTGGGTTGGTGGCATAGGCGTATGAGGGATGTTCAATATTATGCAGGTAGTGGAAGTGAATTTGATGAATGGGTAGCAGGTGGTGGGAAAGATATTGGTTTAGAATGTAAGATGATAACTGATAATAGTAAGTCTTTTGCTTTTAATAAGGTTTCTCAAACTCAAATGGAAGGGATGATACAATTTGGAAAACAATGGAATCATAAGTCTTTTCTTTTGATTAATTTCCGTTGGATTGATCATAAGAAGGGTAAATGTTTTGCTTTACCTATTAGCGAATTTCTATATTTACAATATGCTATGTCTAATTTTGAAGAATACCAAGAAAAATATCCGAGAAATGAAAAGTCAATTCCACTTGATTATTTTGAAGAATGTGTTTTAGAATTACCAAGATATGAAAAGGGTTGGGATTTGAGAATGTTATTATAAGAGGTGATTATGTTAGAAACTAATGTAATTTATAATGAGGATTGTATAAAAGGTTTATCTGATATTCCTAATAATTCAATAGATTTAATTTTAACTTCTCCTCCATATAATTTTCAACAAAATATTGATTATGATTTATATGAAGATAATTTAGATTGGAATGAATATTTCACTTTTTTGGCTACTGTGTGGCATAAATGCTATCAAGTACTCAAAGAAGATGGAAGAATTGCAATTAATGTTCAACCTTTCTTTTCTGATTATATTCCTTCACACCATATTATAAGTACTCAATTAACAAAAAAAGGTTATAATTTCAAGGGTGAAATACTTTGGGAAAAGAATAATTATAATTGCAATTATACTTCATGGGGAAGTTGGAAAAGCCCTTCTTCCCCATACTTAAAATATACTTGGGAATTTATTGAAGTTTATTGTAAAAATAAATTAAAAAAAGAGGGTCAAAAAGAAGATATTGATATAAGTGCAGATGAATTTAAAGATTGGGTTACTGCTAAATGGTCAATAGCACCTGAAAAGAATATGGATAAATATAATCATCCTGCTATGTTTCCTGAAGAATTAGCAAAAAGGATAATTAAATTGTTTAGTTATGAAAATGATATTATTCTTGATCCCTTCAATGGAGTGGGAACTACTACTTTAGTGGCAGAAAAATTAAACAGGAAATATATTGGTTTTGATATATCGGAAAAATATTGTAAAACAGCACGCAAACGAATTGAAGAATATAATAATCCACATCAGGGGGTATTGTTTAATTGAAAGTTGCTAATGAAGCAATTGTTAGATTTATCAGTAATGAACTTGGATTAAGTATTGGAAAAACAGAAAAACTTATTTTAGATATAGCCAAAGAAATTAAAGGTGATAAGAATGATTCCTGATGTTAATGAAGGAGATAAAATTAAGTTTTATGATAAATATAAAGATGAAGATAGGATTGGTATAATAAAATCATTTTCTTTTTATCAAAATGAAATTGCTACTGTTCATATTAAAACTAATCAAAAATCAATAGTCATTGAAAGGGAAAATATTTTAGAAAGAATATAAAAATAGTTACCTAAATATTGTTGAAATGTCAGAGTATATATGCCCATTAATTAAATAATAAGGAGAGATATAATGAAAATAAAAATTAATCAAGAAAAATTGGATAATGCTTTAAATGTATTGTCCAAAGGAACTTCAAGTAAACAAACTATCCCCGCATTAACAGGAATTATGATAGAAACAAATGAAACAGGTATAAGGTTATATGCAACTAATCTTGAAGTTGGTATTGAATGTCAACTTGATTGTGATGTAATTAATGAAGGTAAAACAGTAGTTCCTTCTTCTCTATTCAATAAATATATTGCTAAAATTGATAGAAAAAAAATAGAGATTGAAAAAGATGAAAATAATATTTCTATTTATAGTGGTGATAATGAAGTTAGTATCAAATGTTATAACCCCGATAACTTTACCGACCCCAAAGAATTTGGTGATGAATCTATTGTTTTACAACAAAAAAAATTAAAAGAAATTATGAGTTTTGTTGATTTTGCAGGTATTCAATCCAAACAAGAAACTGATCCTATGATGAAATCAATGAAAATTAAAAATAATGATGATTTTATTGAAGCATGTGCTACAGATAAAATGAGATTATCATATTTTATTAATAAAGTTAGTTTTGATGGGGAATTTGATATAAATTTACCTTTAAAAACTGAAAAAATATTAAAACAACTCCTTGATAGTGGTGAAGTTTCTATTTATTTTAAAGAAAGCCAAGTTAAATTTGATTTAGGAAAATATAATATATATACAAGATTAATAGAAGGTGAATTTCCTAACTATGAAGCTATTATGCCCGAAGATTATAATTTTGAAATAGAAATTAATCAGAATAAATTTAAAAAATCCCTTGAAAGGGCTAAACTATTAAATGAAAATAGTGAAGTTGAAATAATTTTTGAAGAAAATAATTTAATAATAAATGAACATGAATCTGATATAGGTGAAATTAGTGAAAAAATTGAATATGAAAATGGCAAAGGTG
>JBNJDL010000048.1:0-12301 GCA_051744825.1 Bacillota bacterium
TAATTATTACAGGTGATTTAGGTAAAGATGGCAGAAAAATTTTGTTATCTTTACTTAAAGAGAAAAATATAAATTTTCCTAAGAAATTTTTTGACTGTGGGGCAGAAATTTATAAAGAAAAAAAGAAATATGGAGCTGGAGGAAGTGGTTGTGCCGCCTCTGCTACTCTTCTGGGAGGATATTTCATTCCAGCTCTACAAAAAGGAGATTACAAAAAAATTTTGGCAATTGGTACTGGCGCCTTGTTAAGCCCAATTTCTATAATGCAAGGTGAATCAATACCTGGAATTGCACATGCTATTACTTTGGAAAAAAATGAGGTGTAAACTTGGGTAATTATTTGACTGCATTTATTATTGGAGGCTTAATATGTGTTATAGGCCAGATTGTACTAGATAATACTAAATATACCCCAGCTCATTTATTAGTAGGGTTGGTAGTTACAGCATCTGTTTTGACAGCTTTAGGATATTACGAAAAATTAATCAAATTTGCCGGAGCAGGGGTAACAGTACCAGTAGCAAATTTTGGTCATATACTTACTAAAGGTGTTTTAGAAGCAATGGAAGAAGATGGGTTTTTAGCATTATTTAAAGGTGTTTTAGCAAAGGCCAGTGCTGGAGTAAGTTCATCAGTTATAATCGCTTTTACAATTGCTTTAATTTTTAATCCTAAAAAATAAATATTTTCTAGGAGATGAAAAATTGCAAAATTTTTTAAAAAAAAGTCTGATTGAAAATATAAGAATTTTTAAAAAGAAAATTGCTTATGAAGATAGTTTTGATATTTTATCTAGAGAGTTTGAGATATCTAGAAAAAAAGCAGCTCTTTTTTACATAGATGGATTTATAGATGATAAATTAATTTTTGTTTTAGATTCTTTAATGACGACAAAAGATAATAGTATAATTAAAGTAAATTTAAAAAAAATAAGAGAAAAGCTATTAACTTATTTTGAAATTTCAGTCATTGATAATTTTGAAGAAGCTAATTCTATATTATTAGCTGGGTCACAGCTATTGTTTTTAGAAGGAGAAAATAAGGCTTTAGTTATTGATGGACGGTCCTGGTTGACTCGTTCGCCTGAAGAGCCAGAGTTAGAAAAATCCACTCGTGGTCCAGCAGATGGTTTTGTAGAAACTATGTTATTTAATGTAACTGCAATTAGAAGAAGGATAAGAGATGTAAATTTTAGGGCTGAAGTTTTAACAATAGGAAAGAGATCAAAAAATGATATTGCCTTAGTTTATATAGATGATATAGTCAATAAAGAACTATTAAATAGAATAAAAAGTAAATTAGACTCAATTAATATAGATGGTCTTCCTTTAGGTGATAAATCAGTAGAAGAAATAATTACAGGTGGTAGTATTAATCCTTTACCTTTAGTTAGATATACAGAAAGACCTGATAATGTAGCTGCTCATATACTGGAAGGAAATTTAGCTATTATAGTTGATAATTCACCTACAGCTTTAATTTTACCTGCTCCTTTTTTTAGTCATTTACAAACTTTAGAAATATATCGTAAAGGTGTAATAAATGGTAGTTATCTTTCGTTCATTAGAGTTTTAGCGGTATTTATTACTTTGTTTTTACCAGCAATCTGGTTATTGGCTGTTTATAATAAAGAGTATTTACCTTCAAGTCTATATTTTATCGGAGTAAAAGAAGAAAGTAGTATTGGTTTAGGTTTGCAATTTGTTTTAGCTAGTTTAGGAATTGATTTAATTAGAATGGCCTCAATTCAAACTCCTAGCACATTAGCAACTTCCTTAAGTTTAGTAGGTGCTCTTTTATTAGGAGATTTTGCTGTTAAAGTTGGTGTCTTTTCTCCAGAAGTGGTTTTATATATGGCCATAGCTGCTTTAGCAAACTTTTCCATACCAGGATATGAATTAGCATTAAGTTTAAAACTTTTTAGATTACTTATTTTATTAGCAGTTATTATAGCTGATATATGGGGATTTATAGTAATAACAACTTTAATATTTATATTTTTTGTATTTAGCAAAAGCTTTGGAGTTTATTATCTTTGGCCACTTATTCCTTTTGATTATAAAGCTTTAAAATCATATATTTTAAGACAATCAATTATGGACCTTTCCCAAAAAAGACCTTCAGCTTATAAAACTAAAGATAGTGATAGAATGGATAAAAATGATAAGAAAGAAGGAGGTAAATAACGGCTTGAAAAAAATTGGAGTTCCAAGAGCTCTTTTTTATTATTATTACAAACCTGCTATTAAAACATTTTTTGAAAAACTTGATTATGAAGTAATTATTTCTCCAAAAACTAATAAAGAAATACTTGATGATGGAATAAAATTAGCAGTTGATGATTTATGCTTACCTTTTAAAGTTTATTTTGGGCATGTTAAATATTTGCTTAATAAAGTAGATTATATTTTTATTCCTAAATTAATTTCTTTTAATAAAAATAATAGATTTTGTCCAAAGTTTATGGGTTTACCTGATATGATTAGATCAATTTTTCCTCAAAAATATAAAAAAAAGATTATTGCTCCAGATATAATTTATAAAGAAAAATTTTTTCCTTTCCATGATATTGCCTTAAAAATTGGTGGGGAATTAAATAAAAACAGATTGGAAATTGAAAAAGCTTATTTTTTTGCCTTAAAAGAACAAAGAAAGTTTGAAAAAGGAGAAAAAAATTTAAGAAATAATTTTAAAAGAAATTTAAATGTATTAGTTTTAGGTCATAAATATCTAATTAGTGATGATTACTTAAATTTAGGATTGTGGGAAAAATTAAAAAAGTATAAAGTTGGCTATATAACTTCAGAAATGCTTTTTGATAATCTTAAAGAAAAGGCGGCAAAATATCAAAAAAAAGACTCTTTTTGGTATTTTAACAGACAAATTATGGGAACAGCTTATTATTATTTATATGAAGCTCCACAAGAAATTGATGGAATAATTCAAATTAATGCCTTTGGTTGTGGTCCAGATTCTCTTATAAAAGAATTAATTGACCTTAAAGCAAAAAAGTCAAAAAACATTTCAGTTCTAAATATTAATTTAGATGAACATAGTGGAAAAGAAGGATTTTATACACGGATTGAAGCGTTTATAGATTTATTGCAAAGAAAGAAGGTAAAAGAAGCTTGAAAAAAATCACCTTTCCTCACATGGGTAATTTAAGTATTGCTGTTGATTGTTTTTTTAAAGAATTAGGATTTGAAACAGTAGTTCCACCTGCAAATTCGCAAAAAACTTTAAATTTAGGAATAAAACATAGTCCAGAGTTTGCCTGTTTGCCATTAAAAATAACTATTGGAAATTTTATTGAAGCTTTAGATAATGGAGCTAATTTTATAGTTATGGGTGGTGGAGTTGGCCCTTGTAGATTTGGGTATTATTGTGAAGTGCAAAGAGAAGTTCTAGAAGATTTAGGCTATGAATTTGATTTTTTTGTGATTGAACCTAAGTTAAGTCATTTATTTTATAATATTCATCAAAAATTTAATTATATTTCTTTAAAAAAGATTTATTCAGCAGGGAAAATCGCCTGGAAAAAAACTTTAGCTCTTGATGAAATAAATAGTTTAGTACTAAAAAATAGAGGTAGAGTAAGTTACCCTGATAAAGTTGATAAAGAATATAATGAATTTAAAGCTAAAATAGCCAAAGCTTCAACAATAGAAAAAATTGAAAAATTATCTAAAGACTATAGTGAAAAAATAAATAATATATTACATAACTATAAACTAGAAGAAAATATAAAAATTGGAATTGTAGGAGAAATATATTTAACTTTAGAGCCATTTATAAATAGGAATATAGCAAAAAAATTAGGAAAATTAGGTGTAAGTTTAAGTAGAAAAATTTATTTAAGTGAATGGGTATATGAATTTTTGAATTTAAATGATGAAGAAGAAAAAGCAAGAAAAAATGCCTATAAATATTTAAAAAGTAAAGTTGGTGGCCATGGTATGGAAACGATTGGAAATGGAGTTTACTATGCTAAAAAAAATTATGATGGTTTGATACAATTAGCTCCTTTTACCTGTATGCCAGAGATTGTTGCAGAAAGTATATTACCAGAATTAAGTGAAAAAGAAAATATTCCTGTTTTGACAATATTTTTTGATGAACATACTGCTGATGCGGGTTTAGAAACAAGATTAGAAGCATTTGTAGATTTACTAATTAGAAAAAAGAAAGGAAGCAAAAATTTATATGCTCAAAGATAAATATTATTTAGGTATAGATGTTGGATCTGTTAGTGTTGATTTTGCCCTTTTAAATGAAAATTATAAATTGATGGAAAAAATATATCTAAAAACTGAAGGAAAACCTATTAAAGTCATAAAAGATGGAATTGACCTTTTAAAGCAAAAAATTGATAATGAAATTAAAATAAAAGCAGTAGGTACAACAGGTAGTGGTAGAAAATTAGCAGGAGTTATGGTAGGTGCAGATGTTATAAAAAATGAAATAACTGCTCATGCTGTAGCAGCTGTAAAAATTATTCCTGAAGTGAAAACGGTATTGGAAATAGGTGGACAGGATTCCAAAATAATAATTATTCGTGATGGCATTGCAGTGGACTTTGCTATGAATACTGTTTGTGCAGCAGGGACTGGTTCTTTTCTTGAGCAACAGGCTCGAAGACTAGGGATTGAAATAGAAAAGTTTGGAGATTTAGCTATAGAGGCAAAAGAAGGTGTCAGAATAGCTGGAAGATGTTCAGTGTTTGCTGAATCTGATATGATTCATAAACAGCAATTAGGCTATAATACTCCAGAAATAATTGCAGGCTTATCAGAAGCTTTAGTAAGAAACTATCTTAATAATGTAGCCAAAGGAAAAGAAATTAAAGCACCAATAGTATTTCAAGGTGGAGTTGCTGCTAATAAGGGAATAAAAGCTGCCTTTGCTAAGGAATTAGATAAGAAAATATATGTACCAAAAGAATATGATGTTATGGGAGCAATAGGAGCAGCTATTTTAGGAGCGGAAAAAATAAACTTTTCTAATAAAAGAACATTATTTAAAGGTTTTAAATTAAGTGATTTTAATTATAAAGCAGATAGTTTTATTTGTGATGGTTGTGCTAATGGCTGTGAAATAGTTAATATTTATCAAAATGGACAATTAATTGCTAGATGGGGAGCAAGGTGTGAACGCTGGCAGTTAAAAGAGAGTAGTTAAGAATTTAGTAAAATTGATTAAAAGTTTAGATTATGTTAGAATTTAAATGTAAATACTATAATTAGGATGATTATCTATGTCTTTTTCAGATGAAGTTCGTAATGAAATTACTAGAGAGGATAATCTAAGGGACTGTTGTCACTTAGCTGAATTAGCAGCTATTATTAAAGTTGAAGGAAGTTTGCAAATAGCCAATAATAAAACTGGCCTCAAAATGAAAAGTCAAAAAGCAGTTGTAGCCAGAGAATTATATAAATTACTTAAAGAAAAATATAATTTCAGAACTGAAATAAGAGTTGGAAAGAAAAGTAGTTTTAACAAAGATAATTATTATATTATAAATATACCACCACAAGCTGGAATTAAAGATTTACTTATAGAAATTGGTTTAATTGATGAAAATTTTAGTTTTAATTTCGAAATAAAAAATGAATTTTTAGAAAGAGATTGTTGTAGTAAGGCTTATCTAAAAGGCCTATTTTTAGCTACAGCAATTATTACAGATCCAAATAGTGAATATCATTTAGAATTTTTTGTAAAATATGAAGATTATGCAGAAGAGCTTATTCCTTTATTTGATAAATTTTCTATAAATGTAAAGAAGCGTAAAAGGAAAAATAATTATTATCTTTATATAAAAAAAGTTGAAGATATATTAAAAGTTCTTAATTTGATAGGTGCTAAATCTGCTCAACTTGAGATTGAAAATACTAGAATTTTAAAAGAAGTAAAAAATGAAGTTAATAGAAAGGTTAATTTGGAAACTGCAAATTTAAGCAGAACAGCTATTGCTGCACAAAAACAGCTAGAAAATATAGAGTTGGTGGATAAAATAAAAGGTATTAATAAATTATCTAAAAGTTTACAGGAGATTGCTGAACTTAGAAGAGAAAATCCTTATGCAAGTCTTAAGGAATTAGGAGAAATGCTTGATTTATCTAAATCTGGAGTTAATCATCGTCTGCGAAGAATTAATAAAATGGCTGAAAAGATAAAGAATAGAGAGTTGGGGGTAAAAGAATGGAATTAATAATAAGCCATCAATCAACTGATTTTGATGCTTTAGCAGCTATGATAGCTGCTAAAAATTTATATCCTGAAGCTAAGGCAGTTTTTGCCGGTACTTTACAGGATCATGTAAAAGATTTTATGGCTTTATATAGAGATGAAATTGAGATATTATCTTTAAAAGATATAAATTTAGAAAAAATAGAAAAAATAATTATTGTTGATACTGCTAATAGAAAAGCACTTGGTCGCCTTAATAATAAGGTCGACTTAGATGAAATTGAGGTAATCGTATATGACCATCATCCCCATGAAAAAAAAGATTGGATTGATTTAGATTTAAGTCAAGAAATTGGTGCTGCTACCTCAATTTTAGTAAATAAATTAGTTGCAGATGGTAAAAAATTAAATCCTTTAGAAGCAACTATTTGTGCTTTAGGAATTTATGCAGATACTGGATCTTTGACTTATGATTCTAGTACTTATAGAGATGCTGAAGCTGTATCTTATTTATTAAAATCAGGTGCCAATCTGGATATAATAAGGCAATTCCTTGAAGAAGCTTTAAATGCAGAACAACAAATAGTTTTTGATAAATTATTAGAAAATAGAGAAAGAGTAGAAATTAAAGGTATAAATATAGATATTTTTTATCATGAGCAAGATAAGTATGTTACTGGATTAAATAATATTTGTGAAAAAATAAAAGATATTTATAGCTTATCTACTGTATTTATTATAATGAAAATGGGGGAAAAGATTGAGCTTATTGGTCGAAGCAATGATGATGCAGTAAATATTGGTAAAATATGTGAAAGTTTTGGTGGAGGAGGACATAAAGCTGCTGGAGCAGCTCAATTAAAAAAAGATATTTCTTATGTAAAAAGAAAGTTAAAAAAATTGCTTAATCTTTGTGTAAGTCCAGTCAAAAAGGTTTCATCTATTATGTCAACTCCAGTTAGAACTATTTCTCCTGATACAAGTATTAAAGAAGCAGAAGAGTTCATGGAAAAATATGGTCATAACGGAGTAATAGTTTGTGGAGGAGAGAAAATAGCTGGTATTTTTTCTAGAAGAGATTTAGACAAGGTAAAGGGCCATGATTTAATGCACGCTCCTGTAAAAGGTTATATGTCTAAAGATGTTATTACAGTAAATGTCGATGCACCAATTAAAGAAGCACAAAAATTAATGGTAAAATATAATATAGGTAGACTTCCTGTTATTAAAAATAAAAAGCTAGTTGGAATTGTAACTAGAAGTGATATTTTAAGTTCTTATTATGAGCAGGAAACTCCACATAAGTACCAAAATAGATATGGTAGTAGTTTAGTTAATATTAATAAAAAGGTTAAGGATATTAGTCATAAATTAGATTATTTTCCTGAAGATATTATAGATATATTAAAAACTATAGGACAAACCGCCTTTGAAAATGATCAAAGGGCATTTTTGATAGGAGGAATGGTTCGTGATTTGCTTCTAGGAAGGAAAAATCATGATTTAGATATAGTTATAGAAGGAGATTTAAAAGAATTTTTAGCTGATTTAAGAAAAAAAATTAATATAAAAGTTAAATTTAATAAAAAATTTGGGACAGCAACTATTAATTTAAATAGTGATTATAGTATAGATTTTGCTACTAGTAGAAAGGAAAAATACTTTTTTGCTGGAGCTTTACCTGAAGTAGAAAAGGCAAAGATTATTGAAGATTTATTTAGAAGAGATTATTCTATTAATGCTCTTGCTTTGTCATTAAATCCAGATAGCTGGGGAAAGTTATATGACTATTTTAATGGAATTGATGATTTAGAAAATGCTAAGCTTAAAGCCCTACATCGTTTTAGTTTTTTAGATGACCCCACCCGGATTATAAGAGGTATCAGATTAGCAATTAATTTAGATTTTAGATTTGAAGAAGAAACTGATAAATTAATGAAAGAAGCATTAAAATTAGGTGATTTTAGTGAATTATCACCTTCAAGAGTATTTAAAGAGATAAAAATACTTTTTAATAATTCTTTATCTAATAAGTTAATAAATTACATTGAAATGTATCCTATTTTCAAATTGCTGGATGTAGATTTTGAGTTTAAAGAAAGATATAAAAAGGCATATAAAGAAATAGAAAAATATAAAGATATTTTTAATGAAGAAAATTATAATATTAATAAAGAATTAGTGGCTCTTGCCATATTTATGAATGATATTCCTGAAAAAAAATATAAAGAATTAAATTTGACTGCACATGAAAGAGAAATTTTTTCAATAGACATAAATAACTTAGAAAAGAAATTAATAAATTTTGATAATAGAGTTGATTTAACAACTTATATTAATAATCTAAATAAAGATATACTACTTTATGTTTTAGTAATGAGTGAAAAAAAAGAGTTAAAGGATAATGTGAAATTATATTTTGAAAAGTTATTAGATGTTGATTTAAAAGTTAATGGGTATGATTTAATTGAAATGGGATTAGAGGCAGGACCAAAAATTCAAGAAATTTTGGATAAAGTCTGGAAAGAAAAATTAAATAATAATTTAAAAAGCAAAAAAGAAGAAAAAGAATATGCAAAAAAATTAATAAATGAAGAAATGGAGTGAGAAATAAAGTGAATATAAGCTTAGTACAACAATTAATATTTTTAATACCAATTTTATTGATTTCCTTATCTTTTCACGAATTTTTGCATGGCTATGCATCATATAGACTTGGAGATCCTACTCCAAAAGTTAATGGAAGACTGACTTTGAATCCTCTAGCTCACCTTGATCCTCTTGGAAGTTTAGTATTAATATTAACCCGGAGATTTGGTTGGGCAAAGCCAGTCCCTATCAATCCTAGGTATTATGAAAATCCACGAAAAGGAATGATGGTTGTTGGGATAGCTGGCCCTGGGGCGAATTTTATTTTAGCTTCGTTATTTGCAATTATAATTAGATTACTTTTGAATTTTAATCCTTACACATTAAATAGTGGTTCTAATAGTTTGTCATATTTATTTGTTCAATTTTTATTTATGGCAATTTCAATTAATTTAAGCTTAGGTTTTTTTAATTTAATTCCTATTCCTCCGCTTGATGGTTCAAAAATATTACGTGGTCTTTTACCGGCTAAATTTGATAAATATTTTTATAAATTAGAAGGGCCAGCCGGGATGGTAGTATTAGTAATTTTGCTTTACACCGGGATAATTTGGAAAATAATTGGTCCTCTTATTAATCTTGTACTGAATTTGCTATTATATTAAAGGAGGATTTTGATGGAATATGAAATACAAGTTGGTGATTTTCAAGGACCACTTGATTTACTTTATAAATTAGTTAAGAAAAATAAGATTGAAATTAGTGAGATTTCTCTGGCAAATATAACAGAGCAATATCTTTATCATCTAAAGGAGTTAAAAAAATTCAATTTAGACATGGCAAGTGAATTTATGGTTTTAGCCACTGAGCTTTTGGAAATAAAGGCAAAATTACTATTACCAGAAAATAATATTGATGAAGATGATGAAAACGATAATAATTTAGTTCAAAGATTAGAAGAATATGAGCTTTTTAAAAATATTAGTGTTGAGTTGGAACTATATTTGGATAAAGCTAGTCGTAGTTTTCGTCTGCCACCAGAGAAGGAATTGATTAAAGGAAAAGGAAAGTTAAATATTGATTGTAGTTTAAATGATTTTAGAGATATGTATAAAAAAGCTATAAAGGCTAAAAAAGAAAGAAAGAATAAAGAAGAAAGAGAAGATGCACATTATTCTGAAATGGACCATATTAATACAAATCGCTTGAGTGTAGAAGATAAGACTTTAGATATAAATAATATAATAAAAAATAACCCTGAAGGAGTTAAGTTTAGAGATTTAATAAATGATAAAAAAGATATTTTAGAAATTGTAGTAACTTTACTAGGCTTATTGGAATTAGTTAGATTAAATCGAGTTGAAGTTTATCAAGATAAATTATTTTCAGAAATGGAAATAATTGATAGAAGGTAGGTGTTTTAATGCAAAATAAAAATGTGGCCAAAGTTGAAGCTTTTATTTTTGCAGCTGAAGAGCCTCTTTCTTTAAGAATCATTGCTAAAGCTGTAAATTTAACTAAAAAAGAGTGTAGAGAATGTATTGAATATTTAAGAAAAAAATATAATAGTGCAGAGCATGGAATTATTTTAAAAGAATATAATAATAAATATATATTTAAGAGTAAAAGTGAAATGGCTTCTTTTATAAAAGAATATTATGAAAAAGAAAGAGAAGTAAAATTAAGTAGTGCTGCTTTAGAAACTCTGGCTATTATTGCCTATAAACAACCAGTGACCAGGGCAGAAATTGAAGAAATAAGAGGGGTTAAAGTAGAGAAAACACTACTTACCTTAAGCAAGTATAATTTGATTCAGGAGTTAGGTAGAAAAGATAGTATTGGAAATCCAATTCTTTATGGAACTACAGATCAATTTTTGGAGCATTTAGATATTAGCGATTTATCTGAATTACCTCCTTTAGAAAATAAAGATAGTGAATAATAGATAAAAAACTTGGAAAAAATAGCTAAAAAGAGGTGAAGTAATGTTAACTTATCTTTTTAGCTTATTTTTTCTTATTTTATTTATACCAATTAAGTTTATAATTGAATTTCAACAAATTTATCTTAAGCAAGAACAGAGATTATCTACTAAAATAATTTTGAAAGTAGATATTTTTTTATTTTATGAGTTTACTGTTTATGAAAGAAAAAAAGAGAAAAAAAGAGGAAGCAAATTTTCTTTAAAAAAAATAAGAAATAAAAAAGTTATAAATTATAATTTATTAAAAAAAATAAAAATAGATTGTTTAGACTTTGATATTAAAGCAAAACTTGGCTTAGGAGATGCTTATTTAACTGCATTATTTATTCCTTTATTTTATGTAATTAGCTCCTTATCTTTAAAATTATTAAATAAATTTTCATCCATAAAAAAAGTTCCTGATATAGAAGTAAATTCTATATTTGATGGATTTTATTACAAGCTATATTTTAAAGGAATATTTCGTAGCTATTTAGGTTATATTATATTTGTAGTTATGAATATAATATATTTAAAAATAAAAGGAGGAGCTAAAAAATGGATGGAGGACAAATTGAAAAATTAGTTGATACTGCTATGAATAATATTACAGCAATGGTTGATGTAAATACTATAGTTGGTGAGACAGTTGAAACTATTAATGGGTCAATTATTATACCTATCTCAAAAGTTAGCTTTGGTTTTGTATGTGGTGGAGGAGATATGGAATTAAAAAGTGAGGAAGAAGCTCCTTTTGTTGGGGGAAGTGGGGCAGGTATTAGTTTAAAACCAATTGCTTTTTTAGTAGTAACTGAAGAACAGGTTAGGTTATTACCTGTAAATAAAAATGATGTAGTTGAAAGTGTTATAAATGTTGCTCCTGAAATTATAAAAGAAATTAAAAATATTTTGGAATAGATTTGCCTATGAGAAAAAAAATATATTTTTTATTATATATAATGTTATTTATTATTTTTTTAACTCAAGGAGTATTTGCACAAGAAATAAAAACTACAGCTAGTTCTGCTATTTTAATGGAAGAAGATAAAGGCCAAATATTATATCAAAAAAATATTCACAAAAAGCTAGCACCTGCCAGTTTGACAAAAATTTTAACTACAGTAGTTGCTCTGGAAAATTGTGATTTAAATGAAATAGTAACAGTAAGTAGAAGAGCAGTAGAGCAAGAAGGTTCATCAATCTATTTACAATTAGGTGAAAAAATAACTTTAGAAAATTTATTATATGCAATTATGCTATCTTCTGGTAATGATGCGGCAGTTGCGATAGCTGAGCATATTTCTTCTTCAGTAGAAGAATTTGCAGAATTGATGAATTTGACTGCAAAAAAAGCAGGAGCGTTAAATAGTAATTTTACAAATCCTAATGGATTACCAGATACTGCCCATTATTCAACTGCTTATGATTTAGCAATGATTACTCGCTATGCTCTAAATTATGATAAATTTAGAGAAATTTCAGCTACTAAAAATAAAACTATTTCCTGGGAAGGACATGATTGGGATCGTGGTTTACATAATCACCATAAAATGTTATGGTCTT
>JBNJDL010000049.1:0-12194 GCA_051744825.1 Bacillota bacterium
GTTACATTGCCATACCGCCATCAACATTTATTACTTGACCTGTAATATAATTTGCTTTATCAGAAGCTAAAAATGATACTAGTTCTGCTACATCTTCACCTTTTCCAAGCCTTGATAAGGGAATTTCTGTTTTTAACTCTTCTTTTGCCTTGTCAGAAATCTCATCTGTCATATCTGTTTTTATAAAACCAGGTGCAATTGCATTAGCTGTTATATTACGACTTGCTAATTCTCTTGCAAGTGATTTCGTAAAACCAATAACCCCTGCCTTTGATGCAGAATAATTAATTTGACCAGCATTTCCTTTTAAAGCAACAACAGAAGTTAAATTAATTATTTTACCTTTCTTTGCCTTCATCATATGTCTAATTGTTGATTTAGTGCAATTGAAAACTCCTTTTAAATTTACATCCATTACTTTATCCCATTCTTTTTCTTTCATTCGTAATAATAAATTATCCTTTGTTATTCCAGCATTATTAACTAATATGTCAATTTTAGAGAATTTATCTATTGTTTCATTAATTAATTTTTTAGCTTCAGCCATTTTTGACACATCGGCTTGTACTGCAATAACTTCTGATCCTAAATTTTCAATTTTTTTTAAATTTTCTTCAATATATTTTTTACTACTATCTGAATTATAATTTAAAACTATATTAGCACCATTTTCTGCTAACTTTAAAGCAATAGCTTTACCAATTCCTCTTGAGCTACCAGTTATTACTGCTACTTTATTAGCCAATTCTTTTTCCACAGTAAACCTTCCTCCTTTAACTGACTTTTCAATTATAACACATATAAATAAAATCTAAAATAATTTTAATCAGTTAGTTTTTTTAGGGTTTTTTCTAAACTCTCTGAGTCTGACACATTATAAATATCAACAGATCTATCAATTCTTTTCATAAGACCTTTTAAACTACGGCCTGGACCAACTTCAATAAAAGTATTAATTCCTTTGTCAATCATTTTTTTCATACTTTCTTCCCAACGAACGCTATTTGTTAATTGGGCTAAAAGTTGTGATTTTATTTCATCAATATTTTCAACAAAATCTGCTGATACATTTGTTACTATAGGAATATCTGGATTATTGAATTTAATATTATTAATTTCTTTAGCTAATTTTTTTTCAGCATCTTTCATTAAAGATGAGTGAAATGGTCCACTTACATCTAACTCGATAGCTTTTAGAGCACCTTCTTCTCTAGCCAGCTTAACAGCTTCTGTTATAGCTTCTTTTTCACCAGAAATTACAATTTGCATTGGTGAGTTATAATTAGCCATTTCACAAATTCCATTAACTTTATTACATATTTCTTCTATTTTTTCCTTATTTAATTTTATTATTGCTGCCATTCCACCTTTACCAGCTGGAAAAGCAGTATTCATATATTCTCCACGTTTTCTTACTAAATTTACACCATCATCAAGAGTAATAACTCCTGCTGAAGCCAAAGCACTATATTCTCCTAAGCTATGTCCTGCTGTCATAACAGGTTTTATACCATTTTTTTTCAACAATTTATCTGCCATCATACTAACTGTAAAAATAGCAGGTTGAGTATTAGTTGTGTGATCCAATTTTTCTTTTGGTCCATCTATATATAATGAACTTAAATTAAAACCTAGTTTTTCATCAACTCTTTTTTGAATATCTTTTGCTTCAGAAAAATTTTCTATGAAACTTTTTCCCATTCCAACTTCCTGTGAACCTTGACCAGGAAATAAAAAAGCTACTTTTTTTTCCATTAATCATTTCCTCCTACTTTATCACAATTCTTTAAAAATATTTCTTCACATTCATTTATAGTATTATCAATAATTTCGGAAACACTTAAAATGTCATCAATCATACCAGCAATTTGTCCAGCCATAACACTACCATGATCAGTTTCACCTTCTACAGCAGCTAAACGTAATTTTCCACTACCTAATTCTTCAATTTTTTCTTTTGATACACCTTTACTTTCTAATTTTTCCATTTTTCTCGTTAATTTATTTTTAATATTTCTTACTGGATGACCAGTAGAGCGGCCTGTCACTACTGCATCTCTATCTTTTGCTTTTAAAATTGTATTTTTAAATTCTTTTGAAGCTGTACATTCTTTTGAACAAACAAATCTTGTACCCATTTGAATTCCTTCAGCTCCTAAACTCAAAGCAGCAGCCATTCCACGTCCATCAGCGATTCCTCCAGCAGCAATAACAGGAATATCAACTTTATCAACTAACTGAGGGATAAAAGACATAGTAGTAACTTTGCCAATATGACCACCAGCTTCATGACCTTCAGCAATCATTGCTTCAACACCTAATCTTTGCATTCTTCTACCAAGTGCTACTGAGGCAACAACAGGTATAACTTTAATATTTTCTTTTTTAAATCTATCAATATATTTTCCTGGATTACCAGCTCCTGTAGTAACAATAGACACTCCTTCTTCAATGACCACATCAATAACATCATCAATAAATGGAGACATTAACATCAAATTAACAGCAAAAGGTTTATCTGTTTTCTTTTTAGCTTTTATTATTTCTTCTCTAACAACATCTCCCGGTGCATTTCCAGCTCCAATTACACCAAGTCCACCTGCTTCAGAAACAGCAGCTGCTAATTCTCCTGTAGCTACCCAGGCCATTCCTCCTTGCAAAATAGGATATTCAATATTTAATATATCACATAGTTTATTTTTAATTGTCATTTATTTAGCCTCCTCATTCCATTCAATAAATGCTGAAGCCCAAGTCAAACCTGCTCCAAAAGCAACTAAAACTAATTTATCACCATTTTTGATTAAACCATTATCTCTAGCCTCAGCCATTGCAATTGGAACAGAAGCACTAGAGGTATTACCATATTCAGGAAGGTTTACATAAACTTCATCATCATTTAACTTTAATCTTTTTGCTGCAGCAGAAATAATTCTAGTATTAGCTTGATGAGGGATAAATAAATCAACATCTTCAGCACTATAATTTGCTTTTTTTACAACATCTAAAGATGCCTGACCCATTCTTTTTACTGCAAACTTAAAAACTTGATTTCCTTCCATTTTTATATAATGTAATCTATCTTTTACTGTTTCTTCAGTGGCTGGATTTAAGGAACCTCCTCCAGGCATATATAAACTTTCTCCACCACTCCCATCAGAACCAAGATCAAAAGAAAGAAAACCTCCATTCTCTACAGGTTGAAGTACTGCAGCACCTGCACCATCACCAAAAAGCACACAAGTATTTCTATCTTCCCAATCCATAATTTTTGATAATGTTTCTGCACCAACTACTAAAATATTATCATACATACCAGTAGCAATAAACTGATTAGCTACACTTACTCCATAAACAAATCCAGAACATCCTGCTTCTAAATCTAATGTAGCTGCATGATCAGCTCCTAAACGATTTTCAAGTATACATGAAGTTGCAGGAAAGGGCATATCTGGTGTTACAGTAGCTACAATTATCATATCTAAATCTTTAGCATCTAAATTTGCATTTTCCAAAGCCTCTTTGGCAGCTTCTAATGCAAGGTCAGAAGTAGCTTCACTTTCATCAGCAATATATCTTTGCTTAATTCCAGTTCTGCTTCTTATCCATTCATCACTAGTATCAACGATTTGTTCTAAATCTTCATTTGTCATAATATTGTCTGGAAGGTATTTTCCCCAACCAGTTATTGAAGCGTGTCTCATTTTATACACCATCCTTATTTATTTCTTTTTCAATTAAATTAACAATATTATTTTCTACAGCATCTATGGCTACATTAATAGCATTTACAATTGCTGTTTCATCAGAACTACCATGACTAATAATTGCAATACCATTAATTCCTAATAAAGGAGCTCCTCCATATTGCTTATAATCTAACTTTTTCATCATTTCTTTTAATTGAGGTTTAAGAGCAGCAGCTCCTAATTTGCTTAAAAAGTTTTTAGTAAATGCTTCTTTTAACAAATCAAACATAAAAGAAGCAGCTCCTTCTGTAGTTTTTAGAACAACATTTCCTACAAATCCATCACATATAATTATATCAGCTTTATCATTAAATACATCTCTTCCTTCAACATTACCAATAAAATTAGAAATTCTCTTGTCTTTTTTTAATAATTTATGTGTTTTTTTAACTAAATCATTGCCCTTTTTTTCTTCTTCCCCTATACTTAATAATCCTATTTTAGGATTATCTATATTCATGATTTTTCTAGCATAAATATCTCCCATTACTGCAAATTGAATTAAATTTTCTGGATCTGAATCAGTATTTGCACCAGCATCCATTAAAAGTGTATAACCATTTTCAGCAGGAAAAAGAGTAGAAATTGATGGTCTTTTAATACCGGATAATCTCCCTATATTAAAAAGACCAGCAGACATTACTGCTCCAGTATTACCTGCAGAAATCAAAGCATCACCTTCATTATTAGCAATCATTTTTGAAGCCACACTTAAAGAAGAGTCCTTTTTTTTCCTCAAAGCTCTTGCAGGAGAATCATTCATAGTAATAACTTCTCTTGCATTCTTTATCTTAATTCTATTTTTATCAAAATTTTCAAATTTATTTAATTCATTTTCTATTAATTCATTTTTACCAACTAAAGTTATAGCAAAACCCTCTTTATTTTTACAAGCATTAACTGCACCTTTTACAATTTCTTGAGGAGCATTATCTCCTCCCATAGCATCAACTACTATATTCACTATTGAATCTCCTCCTTTTTCCGAACAAACATAACAAATTGACCACTAAAAACTTTTATATTATTACAAAATGTATTTACATCTATGTAATATTTTTTTCTATCAACATCTTTAAGCTCAGCCTTAGCTCTTAAATTATCTCCAACTTTTACTGTTTTTAGAAATTTTACATCAGATTTGCCAGTCAAAACTATTTCATCATCTAAAACTGCAACTGCAAGTGAATTTGCTTGTGCAAATATATGATGACCTCTAATTATATTAGTATCTTTAAAAGCCATCTCTTTTTTACTTTTTAAAAAGGAAACAGCATAATTATTTAACTTAAGGTCTATTAATTCACCAATAACTTCACCTTCATTATCAGCTATCAAATCTTGATATGCATTTTGGGCAACATTTTTAGTGCGTTCTCTAAGCTCTGGTATTCCAAGCTCCATCCTATCTAATCTAATTGTTTGAATACTTACATTAAATTTATTAGCTAATTCTTTATCTGTTAAAAAAGGGTCTTTTTCTATTAAATTTTTTAGCATTTTTTGTCTTTGCTTTTTTTTAGTATTTCTCATAAAATCCCCTTTGCAAAAAAGCTTTAAATTATGACCAGCTCTTAATATCTACTTTAAATATTATAACTTAGCTCAAGTATAATTGCAAATAAAAAAGAGTAGTCTTTTCAGACTACTCTTAAATATTCAAAATATTAAACAACTTTTTCTCCTTTATAATGACCACATTCAGGACATACCCTATGTGGTAAAATCTTTTCATGGCAATTAGAACACTCAACCAAAGTAGGTTCTTTCAATTTCCAGTGTGTACGTCTTTTTCTCTTCTTCATTTTAGAAGTTCTCTTCTTTGGTACAGCCATTTTCATCCACCTCCTTAACAAATATCATTAATTAATTTTCATCATCAAAAAAATTCTCCAATTTAGCTAATCTTGGATCAACAGTTTCAGTGTCACAATCACAATCACCTTTATTTAAATTTTGTCCACATTTTGGACATAATCCTTTACAATCCTCATCACATAAAGGTTTAATAGGAATATTTAAAAATATATTATTCTTCAAAATCTCATCAATTTTAACATTATCTAGGTTTTCAATTTCTGATTTTTCAATTTCTTTTTCAATATTTATATTAATTTCTTTTTTGAATTTTTCAAGACATCTACTACATCTTAATTTTATATAGCCAGATAATTTACCAGTAAGCAAAAAAGTGTTGTTAGTATTATAGACTTTTAAATCAAGATGTAAAGCTTCTGGTATTCCTATTTTTTGTGATCTAAATTCTAAATCATCAAAAATCAAATCAACTTTAAACTCTTTAGTGTTTCCAACATCATCCATATTACTCAAATCTAAACTAAAATTAACTAATTCTATATTCAAAATAATTCCCCCTGACAACCAACTTTAATTATACAAAAGAAATTACTAAGTTGTCAAGTACTAATTTTTAACAATATCTTTTGTATCTCTCGCTATTACTAATTCTTCATTAGTTGGTATTACAAAAACTTTAACCTTAGAATTTTCACTAGAAATTTCTTTTTTCTCTCCTCTAACTTCATTAGCATTTTCATCAAAATCTACACCTAAAAATTCCATATCTTCCATAATTCCTTTTCTAATTCCAATTGCGTTTTCTCCAATTCCTGCTGTAAATACTATTGCATCAACTCCACCCATAGCTGCTGCATAAGCACCAATATATTTCTTAACTCTATAATTAAATATTTCACCAGCTAATTTTGCTCTTTCATTTCCTTCTTTAGCTGCTTCTTTTACATCACGAGAATCATTGCTTACACCAGAAACTCCAAGTAAACCACTTTCCTTATTTAGAATATTATCGACTTCATCAGCATCTAAATTTTCTTTTTTCATTAAAAATGGAATAATAGCTGGGTCAATATCTCCACTTCTAGTTCCCATTACAAGACCTTCTAAAGGTGTTAAACCCATACTAGTATCTACTGATTCTCCACCATCTACTGCTGCAACACTAGCTCCATTACCTAAATGACAGGTAATAATTTTTAAATCTTTTTCATTTTCCCCCATCATTTCAGCAGCTTGAGAAGCAACAAATTTATGAGAAGTACCATGGAAACCATAACGACGAATTCCATGTTTTTCATAATATTCATAAGGAATGGCATATATATAGGATCTTTTTGGCATTGATTGATGGAAAGCTGTGTCAAAAACTCCAACTTGTGGAGTTTCAGGCATCAATTCTTTACATACTTTTATACCAGCTAAGTTAGGTGGATTATGTAAAGGAGCTAAATCAGAAACATCTTCCATCTTTTTAATAACTTCATCTGTAATTAAAGTAGAGTTAGCAAATTTTTCTCCACCATGAACAACTCTATGCCCTACTGCTGTAATTTCATCCATAGAATTTAATACTCCATATTCACCATCTAATAGAGTATCGACAACTAATTTAATACCAGTTGAATGATCAGGAATTTCACTCTCAATTTTTCTTTCTTCACTATCCTTATTTTCAAATTCTAAAAAAGAATTATCAATTCCTATTCTTTCAACAACTCCTTTTGTTAATACCGTTTCATTTTCCATATTAAATAATTGATATTTAATAGATGAACTACCACTGTTTAAAACTAAAATTTTCATATTTTTCAACTCCTTTAATTAATTATTTTCATCTGTTTGTGCTTGTACTGCAGTAAGAGCAGTTACATTAACAATATCTTGAACTGAACAACCTCTTGATAAATCATTAACTGGTTTAGCAATTCCCTGCAAAATTGGTCCTATCGCTTCAGCACCTGCTAATCTTTGAACTAATTTATAACCAATATTACCAGATTGCAAATCAGGGAAAATTAATACATTTGCATCTCCGGCAACTGAACTCTCTGGAGATTTAGTTTTTGCCACTTCAGGAATTAATGAAGCATCTGCTTGCAATTCACCATCAAGATTAAGATTAGGCGCTTTTTCTTTTGCAATTTCAGTTGCTTCTACTACTTTATCAACAAGTTCATGGCAAGCACTTCCTTTAGTAGAAAAAGATAGCATAGCTACATTAGCTTCCATATCTAACATATTTTGAGCTGTTTGCGCAGAAGAAATAGCAATTTCAGATAATTGCTCAGCAGTAGGATTAGGATTTACTGCACAATCTGCAAAAATCATAACTCCATCATTTCCATAGCAACAATCAGGAACGTCCATGATAAAAGCACCTGAAACAACTGAAATATTTTCCTTAGTTTTAATTATTTTAAAAGCAGGTGATAGTACATCCCCAGTTGCATTAATTGAACCTGCAACCATACCATCTGCTTTATTAGTATACACTAACATTACTCCAAAATAAAGGGGTTCTTTAATTTTTTCTAATGATTCTTCTTTGCTTATTCCTTTATGCTTTCTTAATTCATAATATTCTTTAGAAAATTCATCAAGTAGCTCTGAATTTTCAGGGTCAATTATTTCAACATCTTTTAAATTCACATTATCATTTTTAGCCTTATTTTTAATTTCTTTTTCATCACCAAGAATAATAAGATTAGCTAAATTATCATCTATTATTTTTTCAGCAGCTTTATAAACTCTTTCTTCGAGTCCTTCTGGCAAGACAATAGTTTTTTTATTAGCCCTTGCCTTTTCTTTGAATTTCTTCATTACATCCATATATTTAGCCTCCTAGAACTATTATTTACCAGAAAATAAAATAAGCTTGTTGAGTTTAATTAAATCTGGTATCATATTATATATACTATAACAATCGTAAATTTCCTCTAATATCTAAAAAAGAAAAACTTATCAAACTTTTTCGACATTTTAAAATTGAGGTGAAAATTCATGAAAATAACAGGTATAATTACAGAATACAACCCTTTTCATTATGGACATCTTTATCATTTACAAAAAAGCAAAAAAATAACTAATTCAAATGCAGTAATTTGTATTATGAATGGTAATTTTACCCAAAGAGGAGTACCAGCTATTACTAATAAATGGACAAGAACAAAAATGGCTTTATTAGCAGGAGTTGATTTAGTTATAGAATTACCATTAGTTTTTGGCATACGTAGTGCTAATTATTTTGCTAATGGAGCAGTAAAATTATTAGATCAAAGTAATATTGTTGACTATCTTGTTTTTGGAAGTGAAGCTGGAAATATTAAAATTCTAAAAGATATAGCAAAATTTTTAAATAAAAATGATAAAAACTATCAACAAATAATCAAAAAAGAAATTAAAAAAGGGTATTCTTATCCTAAAGCTAGAGAAAATGCATTGAAAAATTTTTTTCATGAAAAAAAATATATAAATCAAATTAAAAATCCAAATAATATTTTAGCAATTGAATATCTCAGATCAATTTTAAAAAATAATTCTTCAATAAAAGCATTAACAATAAAAAGAAGTGATAATAATTATCATTCTACATCAATAAATGGAAAATTTGCTAGTGGAACAGCTATAAGAAAAGCAATTAGAAATGATAATTTAGATGAACTGAAACAAACTATACCTCCTAGTTCTTATCAACTTATAATAAATGAAATTAAAGAAAATAAAATTCCAGTAAAAAAAGAAAAATTATCTTATCCCCTTCTAACAAAATTAAGAAAAATTAATTCTAATTATCTCAAAAAATTTGCTGAAATTAATAATGGTTTAGAATATCGTTTTATTAACTCTGCTTATAAAAGTGGAAATTATAAAGAGCTTGTACAAAATATAAAAACTAAGTCTTTAACTCAAAATAGAATTCAAAGAAATTTATTGCACATATTATTTGATATAAGAGAAAAAGATTTTAATAAAATTGATAAAAATGGACCAGCTTATTTAAGAGTTTTAGGGACTAATAAAAAGGGGAAAAAATTATTATCTCAGTTAAAAAACGAAGCTGAGATTCCCCTTATTACTAAAATCTCCAGATATATAAATGATGTGGATATTCATTCTGATAATTCAATTATAAAGCAATTAAGTTATGAAATTTTAGCAGATGATATATATTCACTGCTTTATAATAAAGCTAAATTTAGAAAAGCCAGACAAGATTTTTATCAAAAATTAATTATTAAAGAAGAAATATAATTAATTTTTATTTTAACTCATTTTCTAAATATGAAATAGCGTCTTCAAAATCTTTTACCTTCACTAATTTTATATCTCTAGTTGTTTCTTGGGCTTTTTCATAATTTCCAGCAGGAACTAAAAATATATCTGCACCTGCTTCATCAGCAGCAATTACTTTTTGTAAAATACCATCAATTATTCCTATACTACCATCTAAAGAAATAGTACCAGTTCCTGCAATTTTTTTTCCTTTAGTTATATCTTTATCAGTTAGTTGATTGTAAATTTCTAAACTAAAAACTCCCCCTGCAGAAGGTCCTACTACATTTTCTGTATGAAATGTAATTTCTCTTGGAAAATTATAATCTAAATTTTTGGTAACTATCATAACACCAATAGAAGAAGTATCAGGATTATCGTCCAATTCAATTGTTTTTAAAGAAATTGTTTTTTCTTCACCATTTCTATTAATAGTTAATTCTATTTCTTTACCAATTTCAACTTCTCTTATTAAATTAACTGCATCAGAAGCTAATTCAACTTTTTTTCCATTAATAGCTACAATAATATCACCTGTTTCTAGTTTGCCTTCAGCTGAACCTCCTTCAAGAATTTGTACAACTTCTGCTCCATTACCCTTTTCTTTGAAATCAACTTCATAACCAGCCTCTTGTAAAGCTACAGCCTGTGCTTTAATTTTGCTCTCTTCCATTAAAGTTGACATAATATTTATATATTCTTCCATTTCCATTCCCTCAGGAATTTGTTGTTTGCGAGGAGTAATATCATAACCCTCTGGCTTTAATATTTTTATTCTTAAATAATCTAATACTGTAGCCCTCTTACTACCAACAGCTGTTAACATAAAATCTCCTTTTATATTTTCTTTATATCCATCTTTTACAGTAATCATAGATGACAACTCTTTAGAAATTCCTGGAGAAGTAACCATAAATGGAGTTGGAATAAAGTTACTTATAATTAATAAAACAATTGCTATACCTATTATTTTATTTAGTCTTTCTTTTAATCTATTATTTTTCATTTGACACTCCCCTTAAAATATTTCTAATATCATCTATATGCTTCAAAGTTTCATTATAACCTTCTTTTATACATTTTTCTGAATTTTTTAGTTCTAGAGTATCTACATCATATAAATCTGGTTGAATTAAAATATCTGCACCTAAATCTTTTAATTTTTGGAATTCATACTGCATAATATCAAAAGTATTAAAAAGCACATCAAAAATATTATTTATTTTATTGTTAACTTCTTTAACTCTAATATCAACAGCTATAATAATTTCTGCTCCCATTTTTCTTACAGTAGAAACAGGTACCCGGTCAAGTACACCTCCATCTACCAAAACCTTATTTTGATGTTCATAAGGAACAAAAATTCCTGGAATAGCAATACTGGCTCTAATTGCTTTAGAAACATTTCCACTATTTAAAACAATATGTTCTCCTTTTTCAATATCACAGGCAACTGCTGAAAAAGGAATATTTAGCTCAGAGAAATCTTTATTTTGAGTTAAAATTTCAAAAAATTTAAGTACTTTATCTCCTTTAATCAATCCAGTTCTTGGGAAAGTTATATCAGAAAGGTCATCCCAAACAATTTCTTCGGCTAATTTTTCCATATACTTCACAGGAATTCCTGCTGCATAAAGTCCACCTATGATACTTCCCATACTTGTACCTGCTATTAAATCTATATTAATTCCTTCTTCTTTTAAAACTTTTAAAACTCCAATATGAGCTAAGCCTCTAGCCCCACCGGCGCCTAAAGCTAATCCAATGGTAGGATTATACTCAGCCATATTTTTATCCTCCTTCCAACACGAACTCTTTATACATTATATATTTTATTTATTAATATGCAGCAATACTCCCATCAGTTCTTTTTTCTGTTCCTGCTCTTAGTACTCCATTTTTATTATCTCTCCAAATAATTTGACCTCTTCCAAATGCACCTGAATTAAGCTTTACTTCTATATTATGTCCTCTTCTAGCCAATTGTCTAGCTATATTTGTTGGAAAATCTTTTTCAACAATTACTTTTTTATCATCCATCCATTGCCATCTAGGAGCATCTAATGAGGCCTGTGGATTAAGAGAAAAATCAATTGTATTCATAATTACCTGTACATGGCCCTGTGGTTGCATATAACCGCCCATAACTCCAAAAGGACCTACAGCTTTATCATCTTTAGTTAAAAATCCAGGTATAATTGTATGATATGTTTTCTTTTCACCTTTCAATACATTATCATCTTTTTCATCTAAAGAAAATAAGTGACCTCTATTTTGAAGTGCAATACCTCTATTTGGCACAACTAGACCTGAACCAAAACCCATGTAGTTACTCTGAATATATGATACCATGTT
>JBNJDL010000050.1:0-12173 GCA_051744825.1 Bacillota bacterium
AAATAAGTGACCTCTATTTTGAAGTGCAATACCTCTATTTGGCACAACTAGACCTGAACCAAAACCCATGTAGTTACTCTGAATATATGATACCATGTTGCCATCTTTATCAGCAGTGGCAAGATAGACTGTTCCTCCTTTTTCTGGCTTACCGGCTTCAGGTAAAATAGCTTTATCTGAAATTAATTTTCTTCTTTGAGTTAAATATTTATCAGATAATAATTCTTCTACTTGATAGCTCATTTCATCAATATCAGTAATATAAGCTTTACCATCAGTCATAGCTAATTTCATAGCCTCAATTTGTTTATGATATCTTTCTACACTTTCTCTTTCATTAAAATCATATTCTTTTAATATTCCAAGCGCCATCAAAGCAGATAATCCTTGTCCATTAGGCGGTATTTCCCAGACATCATATCCTTTATAATTCACTTTAATTGGGTCAACCCATTCAACTTCAAAGTTTGCCAAATCTTCTTTACTCAAATAGCCATCATATTTTTTGGAAAAAGCAGCAATTTCATCTGCAATTTTTCCTTTATAAAAAGATTCAGCTTTTGTTTCAGCTATTTCTTTTAAACTTTTAGCATGATCTTTAGAACTCCAAATTTCACCTATCTTAGGTGCTCTTCCTTTAGGAGCAAAAGTTCTAAACCAATTTTCAAATTCTTCTCCTTTTAAATTCTTTTTATACGAATTATAAGCTCTATTCCAAAAATAGCCTAAAGTAGGAGTTATAGGATATCCTTTTTCTGCATATTCTATTGCTGGTGTAAATAATTCTTTAAATTCAAGTTTTCCAAAACGATCAGATAAGGCATGCCAACTCCCTGGAACACCAGGAACTGTAACAGGTAGCCAACCATATTTTTCCATTTTTTTATAACCTTTATCTCTCAATTTTTCAGCTGAAATACTTTTAGGAGAGCGACCACTTCCATTTAAGGCAGATAATTTTCCATCTTTATAAACAATAGAAAAAGCATCTCCACCTATACCATTAGAAGTTGGCTCAACAACTGTCAAAGCTGCAGCAGTAGCAATTGCAGCATCTATAGCATTACCACCTTTTTCTAAAATTCTCAAGCCTGCTTGAGCTGCTAAAGGCTGAGAAGTAGCTACAACTCCATTTTTAGCAAAAACTGTGTTTCTTTTTGATGAATGTGGATAATTTAAATAATCTGATTTTATCATATTATATTCCTCCATTTTATTTTATTAAAGGTAAATAAATACTAAAAATACTTCCTTTTTTACTACTACTTACCTTTATTTCTCCATCTAAAGCTTCAATTAATTCTCTTACAACAGCTAAACCTACTCCTGTTCCCTTAATTTCTTTTGAGCGAGAACTATCGCCTCTATAAAATCTCTCAAAAATAAATTCTAAATCTTTTTCTTTTATTCCTATTCCACTATCTTCTATTTGAATTAAAGCAAAATCATTTTCTTTTTTAGTTATAATTTTTATAAATCCATCTTCAACATTATATTTTATTGCATTTGAAATTAAATTTCTAAAAATAATTTCTAAACTTTCTTCATCTGCAAATACCCATAATTTGTTTTTTGAAACATTATTTATTATTTCAATATTTTTTTCAATTTTCCTGTTATTAAATCTCTTAATTAAATTATTTAACATATTATTAATTTCAATTTTTTCTTTTTTCATATATACTTTTTTTCTTTCTGCTTCATTTAAATGAGCTAGCCTTTCAACTAATTTAATTAATTTTTCTAATTCTTCATTGATATCAGAAATATTATTTTTGTCTGCTTTAATAACCCCATCTTCTATTCCTTCAATATAACTCTTAATACTTGTTAAAGGTGTACGTAGTTCATGAGCTAAATCTGAAGTTGATTTTTTTCTAATCTTATTTAAATGGTCTAACTTTTTTGTCATTTCATTTAAAGAATTACCTAACTGAGTTAATTCATCATTAGCTCTTATATTTAATCTATTATTAAAATTCCCTTTAGCAACTTTATTAGCGAATTTATTCATTTTAAGAATTGGAATTGTTATATATTTTGAAAATATAAGACTAATAAATATTGTTATTAAAATAATTATTAAGGCAGTATATAAAATAATTTTATTCATTTCAGAAACAAAGATTTCTCCTTGCTCTGATTGTAAAGATTGTTGTTGAGGCAATGCCCAATATAAAAAAGCAAATTCATTATTATTATTATTATTTAAAATAATTTTATTATAGCTTTCTATATCATTAGGAGATGAATTCATATTAGAATGTTTATTATTTCTACCTATTTGTTTAGAACCCATGTTATTATTTTGCCATTGGCTATTTGCTATAATCATGTTTTTTTCTGTATCTGTTATAATTATATTAAAATTATTAAGAGACTTTAGTTCATCCATTATTTTTTCTATATTTGTCCAGCTCTCACCTGCTTCATATCTTTTTTCTAATAAATCAGCAAATTCTTCAATTCTTTCTACTTTTTCTTCATATAAATAATCATTAAAATTTTCTTTTAAACTATAATTTAAATATATACTTATAAATAATAAGCCACCAACTGATAGTAAAACCATAATTATAGCCAGTTTTTTTGCTAATTTACTCATCTAAATCCCTTCTTTATTATCAATGAATTTATAACCTGCTCCATAAACAGTTATAATATATTCATCTTTATTTAATTTCATCTTTTTTCGAATATTTTTTATATGAGCATCTATAGTTCTATCAAAACCTTTAAATTCAACCCCCATTACTTTTTCCGCAATTTGTTCTCTAGTTAAAACTTGATTTTTATTTTTAGCTAAAATATAAAATATTTTAAACTCAGTATTAGTTAAATCTATGTTTCTATTTTCAAATTCTACTTTCATTTTAGAAGGATATATTTTTAAATTTCCATAACTATATAGCAAAACATCTGCTTTCTCTGCTTTATAGTCACTTCTTCTAAGAATTGCTTTTACTCTAGCTACCAATTCTTTGTTACTAAAAGGTTTTGTCAAATAATCATCAGCACCAAAATTAAACCCACTCACTTTATCTTCTTCACTACTTTTTGCTGTTAACATGAGTATTGGCAAATCTGAATTTTGTCTTATTCGCTGACATACCTCTTCTCCACTAATTTTAGGTAACATTAAATCTAATATCATTAAATCAGGTTGAAAATCATCATTGTATTTTAAAGCTTCTTTGCCATTTATAGCTTCTTTGATTATAAAACCTTCTTTTTCTAAATAAGCTGCTACAATCTTTCTTATTTTGTCTTCATCTTCAACAATCAAAATTTTTTTATTGTTCAAAAAAATACCCCCTTAACTTTTTAATTATATTTTATTATAAAAATATGAATATTTTATGAATTATTATAGTTATTATAAGACTAATTAGAACTAAAAACAAATAAAAAAGAGGCAGTATCACATCAAATCAATAGATACTGCCTCTTTTTTATTATTTAATTATTTCTGGATCTTTACTATTGTCTTCAAAAACTTTATATATTTCTTCAAATTCAATTTTATTTTCATCACAAATAACTTTAACTTTAGATAAATCTTCTTCTTTAATCTTTCCTGCTAATCCACAGGATGAACTTATTTTTCTAGGAACTGGAATTAATTTTACAAAAATGTCTTCAGCTTTTAAAGATCTTTCAAATTCTAAAGCTAAATGGGTAGAGTAAAAAGTAAATAAAATAAAATAATCTGTCACAAAAATTCTCCTTTACAAAAATTATTTTTTAGTTATAAGTAATTCATATTCTTCATTACCTTTATTATTTACTTCTACATTACAACCAGAATTCCTTGCAAATCTTCCTACATTTTCTTTTGCAACTTCTTCTCCAATTAATACTTTAATACTGTCCCCTTTTTTTAGATCATTAACAGCATTTTTTGTCATTATAACAGGTTCTGGACATGATCTACCTCTTGTATCAACTTTCAACATTATAATTTCCCCCTTTTAGTTAAGCCAATTTATTAAATTTTATACTACTTACACCAATTGTAGCTACTACTATAATTCCAAAAATAACAGCAAATTTACCTGCAAAAGCTACTCCACTACCTGAGCCAGCAAGACCAAAGTTATGAGAAATTGCAGCACCTACAAGATATCCCATAAAAGCAATAGCTGAATCTGTATTTCCTTCTCCAGCTAATATAGTCTGTCTTAATGGACAACCACCTAAAAGTACTGAACCAAATCCTGTTAAAAACATACCCAAAAGATTCCATAACCAATCTGTATGAGCAGCTGGTTGTCCCACAAAACCAGGGTTAAAGTTACCAAAAATCAAATTAACAATAAAGGCAAAAACAAAAATAGAAATAAATCCACTTATTAAATGAGAATCTTTAATTAAATATAAATCACGAATTCCACCGGCCATACATATTCTACTTCTCTGAGCTAAAATTCCAATAACCAGTCCAGCAACTAGAGCAATTATCCAGGGAGCATAAGAAGCACCTGGGCCACTTTCACTAAAGATAATAAAACCAGGTCTTAGTATTCTAAAAATTAAAAGTAATATTGCTATTCCCGGTAAAATATAACCACCTGTTTTATTGATATCATAGCTTCTACCTAAAGTGAAACCTTTTTTAAGGAACTGAGATCCAACTAATACTCCGAGAACAAATCCAACTATTCCAAGAATAGCAGTCCAGTCACCACCAGCAAGTCTTAATACCATACGTAATGGGCATCCTAAAAAAACTAAGGCGCCAATCATAACAAACATGGCTATCACGAAACGACTAATCGGTGAAGAGCCTCCTGTTACTTTAAATTCACCTTTTGATTTAGCAATTATAAATGCTCCTAATATAAAACCTATTATTTCTGGTCTTATATATTGAACTACTCCTGCCCTATGTAAACCAATGGAACCTGCAATATCTCTTATGAAACAGGCTACACAAATACCCATATTTGCTGGATTACCAAATTTCACTAAAAGACCACCCAATAAACCTATAATTGCTCCTGTAATAATAATACCCTTTTTGTCATTCATAATATATTCCCCCTTTTTTCCTTTAAATAATTTTTGTGATTTATTTCATTAATATTATAGCATAATCATGGTTATTTATAAAGTTATTTTATATTTTTTATAAATTTATTATATATTTTCTTGATAATTAATCTTTTAATCGATATAATATAAACAAATGCTAAGTAAACATGTTTAGAAAATAATATAAATATCTAAGTTTAAATTCAGGAGGTTTATTATGAGAAAAATTTATCTTGATAATGCCGCTACAACTAAGAAAAAACCAGAAAATGTAAAAAAAGCTATTTTAAATTATTACGAAAATATTGGCTGTAGTCCTGGGAGAGGTGGTTATGAAGATTCAATTAAAGCAGGAAGGGTAATTTTAAATGCCAGAGCAAAAATTGCTAATTTTTTTAATGTACCCAATCCAGAACAAATAATTTTTACTCATAATGTAACTTATGCTTTAAATATGGGATTAAAGGGAATTTTAAAAAACAATGATCATGTAATAACTACCACTATGGAACATAACTCTGTATTGAGGCCTCTACATAGTTTAGAAAAGAAAGAAATAATCGAGGTAGATTATGTGAAGTGCAATAAGGATGGAAGTTTAGATCCCGATAAAATAAAAAATTATATTAAAGATAATACAAAAGTTATTGTTATTACCTATGCTTCTAATGTAACAGGAACTTTAATGCCCGTAAAAGAAATTTCTGAAATCGCAGATAAAAATGATATTTATTTTATATTAGATACCGCTCAGGCTGCTGGTTTATATGATATAGACTTTCAAGAATTAAAAACTGACATCCTTGCTTTTACCGGCCATAAAGGACTAATGGGGCCTCCAGGAACAGGTGGATTTGCAGTAAGTAAAAATATTGCTAAAAATATGGATTCATTAATTGAAGGTGGAACAGGGAGTATTTCTGATAAAGAATATCAACCTGATTTCTTACCTGACAAATTTGAAAGTGGTACTATGAATACTCCAGGAATTGCCGCTTTAAAAGCTGGAATTGATTTTATCGAAAAAACTGGACTAAAAAATATAAGAAAACACGAATTGAAACTTGCCCAAAAATTTATTAATGGTTTAAAAGAAAATAATAAAATTAAAATTTTTGGACCAGCAAATCATAAAAAACAGGCTCCAACTATCTCAATTCAATATGAAGATTTAGATATGGGAGAAATGAGTTACATGCTTGATGATAAATATGGTATAATGACAAGATCCGGGCTTCATTGTGCACCTTTTGCTCATAAAACTATAGCATCTTTCCCTGAAGGAACTTTAAGATTTAGTATAGGTTATTTTAATACTGAAAAAGAAATTGATTATACATTAGAAAAACTTAATGAATTCTAAAAATAATTTTAACCTCCAGTTTTTATAACTGGAGGTTAAAAATTTCTGTAAATTTTTCTATAATTTTTTCATTTTTTCTATTTTTATTATAAGCAAGATAAAAGTTTCTTTCAAAATTCATATCTTTTACATTAACTTCCTGAACTCTACTACAATTATGGGCTTTAGAAGATGCTAATTTTGAAACAAAAGATACACCAAGCCCACTCTGCACGCCTGCCAAAATAGACTCTGTACTACCCATCTCACACTTAATATCAAGGTCATTAATATTTAGGCCACCTTCTTTTAAACCTTCTAACATGGCCTTTCTTGTTCCAGAGCCAACTTCTCTAATTAATATCTTTTCTTTTTTAAGATCACTAAGTAATATTTCATTTTTATTTGAAAATTTATGATTTTTAGGTACAATTAACTCTAATTCATCTTTTGCAATTTTTTTAACTTCATATTTAGGATTTTCTGGTTTATAACCAACAATAATAATATCTACTTCATCTTTTTCTAATAATTCAATCATTTCTTCACTATCGCCAACTTTAATAGAAGATCTAAGATTAATATCTTCAGAATCAAGTTTAGCTAAAATATCAGGTAAAAGATATTCAGAAGGTATTGTACTGGAGCCAATTATTATTTCCCTATATGATTTATTTTTACTTTCTTCTACTCTATAATTAAGTTTTTCCCAACTAGATAGGATATTTTTTGCTTCATTATAAACAATTTTACCTGGAGGAGTTAATTTTAATTGTCCTTCTTCTTTAAAAACTAAATCAGTATCAAAATTTTTTTCAAGTGATTTAATTTGCATGCTTACAGCAGGTTGAGTAAGATCTAATTTTTCAGCAACTTTTGAAAAACTACCAGTATCAATTAATTTTACAAACATATTTAAGGTATTTATTTTCATTAAAACACACCTCTCTATTTTCGTAAAGATGCTTTCAGACGATTCTTATTTAATAACAAATCAAGAGCATCAACAATATTATATATTGCTAAATCAGCTTTGTTAAGGGATTTTATTGAAACTCCTTCTCTCCCAATTATTGCAATAGAAATTATTGCTTTTTCAAGTAATTTTTTATCATTCAGGCCATTTCCGATAGCAATACTATTATTTTCACCTAATTTTTTAATAAAATCTTCTTTTAAATCTGAGCCTAATTTATTTCCTTTTATAATTTTTATATTAATATCTGTATTATTAAATTCTTTTTTAACTGTTCCAAAAGTATCAGCAGTAAGTATATATATATTTATATATTCTTTTAATTTATTTAATCTTTCCTTTACCCCCTTTATAGTTTCCCCATCAAAGGCTATAGTACCATTATAATCTAATATTAAATTATTTATTTCTAGTATTTCATCATTACCTAAATCTAATTTTATCAAAATAAACGCCTCCTATAAAAAGAAATTATTTTTTATTGAGGTATTTTCAAAATTATTTCAGTACCTTTTCCAAGTTCACTATTTACATCTATGTCACCATCATGTAGCTCAATTATTTTCATTGCAATTGATAACCCTAAACCTCGACTTCCCTTTTCATCTGACCTTGATTCATCAACCTTATAAAAACGATTAAAAATATAAGGAATATCCTTTTCAGAAATTCCTTTACCATTATCTGAAACAATAATTTTAACAAATTCATCTAATTTTTTTGCCTTTACATCTATTTTACCACCGCTAGAAGTATATTTGCGGCTATTCTCAATAAAAATTCTTAATAATTGTTTTAATAAAAGTTTATCAGCTTTTATTTCAATTTTTTCTTTTGTAAAAAATTTATAATTTATACTTTCATCAATTATTTTATTCTCAGATATAACTTCTTCAATAACTTCATTTAAGTTAAAGCTTTCAAAAGATAAATCGATTTTTTCAAGGTCACCTCTTGCCAAAAATAATAATGATTCAATTAAATCATTCATACTTTTTATTTCGGTTTTAATGGAATCAACTGCTTCTTTTCTAATTTCTTTATCTTCTTGCCCCCAACGATCTAAAATATTAATATAACCTTTTATTATCGAAATTGGGGTTCTAAGTTCATGTGAAGCATCTGAAACAAATTGCTCTTGTCTTGTAAAAGCATCTTCAAGGCGATCTAACATAGAATTAAAGGTAGCAGCTAATTCAGCTAATTCGTCACTTGAATCAGTTATATTTAATCTTTGATTTAAATCACTGGCTGTAATTTGTCGCGCAGTTTCTGACATTTTTTGTACAGGTTTCATAGATTTTTTAGTAATAAAATAACCAACTACTAAAGCTACAATTCCACCAAGGATGCTAGTTATAATTAAAATAGATAGTAAACGATTTAAAACCTCATATTCAATAGTAACATCTCTAACTACCTGTAAATAACCATTTAAATATCCATATTTTGATATAATCACAGTTTTTAAAAGATAGGTTCTATCTCCTGATTGAAATTCCGTATAACCAGTTTCTAAAGGTAATTCTGTTCCTTTTAGAATATTTGACTGGGCTACTGTTTCTTTATTATAATCTAATATCCTAAAAAAAACATTTTCTTCACTTTTACTGATATCTTCTAATAGCCTCATAGCTTCATAATCAAAACTTTTTCTGTCTACTCCTTGAATATTTGGTAAAATATAATTTAAAGTATTTTCCATACTAGTTTTTACTGTATTATCGATGAAATTATGAATTAAAAAATAAACAGCACTATTTAAAATAAATAAAACCAAAAGAAAGATTAAAGTATAGACAAGACTAAGTTTCCATGATATTTTTTTAGGAAAAAAAGAATTAATCTTTTTCTTCAACGCGGAGAACATATCCTACACCTCTTACTGTGTGAATAAGTTTATTCTCATACGGGTCATCTATTTTTGACCTCAAATATCTTATATATACATCTACAATATTCGTTTGACCGGCATAATCATAACCCCAAACCTCTTCTAATAACTTATTACGAGATACCACTGCATCTTTGTTTTCAAGAAGATATTTTAATAAATCATACTCTTTTTTTGTTAAATCAATTTTTTTATCATTTCTTTTAACTAAATATTTTTCAGTATCCATAACTAAATCATCTATTTTTAATAAGTTTTTTTCTTCTTTATTAAAATTTCTTCTCAATAATGCCCTTATACGAGCTAAAAGTTCGTCTGCATCAAAGGGTTTGGTAATATAATCATCTGCTCCTTTATCTAAACCTTCTACTTTATCAGCGGTAGTATCTTTTGCTGTAACCATAATTATAGGTATATCAGAAAATTCTCTTATACGATTACAAACTTCCATTCCATTAATTTCTGGTAGCATAATATCTAAAATCAGTAAATCAAAATCCTCATTTTTAATTTTATCAATAGCTTCTTTACCATTATAAACAACTGCAACTTCATGCCCCTCATGACTTATTTCTAATTCCATTATCCTGGCTATCTTTTTTTCATCTTCCACAATAAGAATTCTAGCCATAAATATCCCTCATTTCTTAAAATATAAAAATCTAAAAAATTTCAATTTTATAATCTCTTAATTCTACTTCTGTAATATCATCAACAAAGTTTATATATTTTGAAAAAAGTTGATCAATATGTTTTCGTTCATTACTTACTGTAACAGCACTAATATTAGAATTCTTCCACAAATCATTGTTATCAGTTTCAGCAACTGCTAAATTAAATTTATTTCTACTTTTCTCAGTTAAACTTTTTATTATACTTCTTTTTTCTTTTAAAGAGCTTACCATTGGTAAATATAAATCAAAATTAATTAGACCAATAAGCAACAAAATCACTTCCTCTAAATCTATTTAGAAAATTTTTCTATAACTCCCATTAATTCTTCAATTATTTCCTGTTCTCCTTCTTCATTTTTTATCGCCCTTTGTACACAACCATTTATATGGCTGTCTAAAACTTTCATAGCAACTTTTTTTAGAGCGCCTCTACTGGCTTCAACCTGAGTTAATATATCTACACAATATTTTTCTTCTTCTAACATTCGCTGAATACCTCTAATTTGCCCTTCAATTCTTCTTAAACGTACAGTTAAATCTTTTTTATCTTTTTCAGATATAGAATTCAATATAATCACCTCTTCTTTATAATCTAATCTTAGCAAATTTATAACTTTATTGCAAAAATTAAACCCCCTAAAAAGGGGGGATTTCTAAATTACATTTGTTCTGGTCTTTCTCCAATTTTTGTGAATAATATTTCTGATTCTCCATTTCTAATAACTCTGATCATTACTTTTTCACCAATTTCTTTATTATTTATTATATCTACTAAATCATCAGAACCTTCAATTTCTTGTTTATCAATTTCTTTTATTATATCATATTTTTGCAAACCAGCTTCTTCTGCTGGGCTATCATTAACAACACTCATTACAACTACACCTTTTTCACTATCAAGGTTAAAATATTCCTTTATATCAGTATTAATATCTCCAAATGAAATTCCTAACCATGGTCTTGTTATTTCACCTGTTTCTTCTAATTCATTTACTATAGGTTTAATTTCATTTATTGGTATAGCAAAACCTATTCCTTGACCTTGGGAACTAACAGCAGTATTTATTCCTACTACATTACCATCAATATTTAATAGAGGTCCACCACTATTTCCTGGATTTATAGCAGCATCTATTTGAATTAAATTCTTATATTCTCTTACTTGTCCTCCATTTGTAGGAACTTTAATCGGTCTTTGAAGAGCACTTATAACTCCTGTAGTAACTGTGTGTTCAAAACCGAAAGGATTACCTATAGCTATCGCCCAATCACCAGGTCTTATATCATCTGAATTTCCCATTTCTAATACAGTTAGATCTTTATCTACATCAACTTTTAAAATAGCTAGATCTAAACTAGAATCTGACCAAACTACTTCAGCAGGAACAGGATCCTCAAAACCATTTATTGTTGTTTCAATCTTATCTGCTCCATCAATAACGTGCTGGTTAGTAACAATATAACCTTTTTCTGATACTATAAATCCTGAACCATAACCCTCTTGAGTTCTAGGTTCTTCACTTTCTGGAAGTTGATCCTGAAAGAAATATCTAAAAAATGGATCATCAAAATATGGATAATCAGATGAATCTACTTCAATTTCACTAGTAATTTTTACAACACCATCATTTGTTTCAGCTGCAATATCGGCAAATATATTTTCATCAGAAGGTATATTTTGAGAATTTTGAGCTAAAATATTTTCAGAATAAATTGAAAGAAAAGCAAAAGATAAAACTAATATAAGTAAAATACTTAGTACTTTTTTAGATAAGAGATTTATCTTTAATCTTTTCATTTCTAATCACCTCTTATTATTTTTACTTATATTATAACAGAATAAATATAAATTGTAATTAAAATAGAATTAAAAATTTATTAAATTTACATTAATAACTATTTTAAAATCAAAGCTTGATATGGAGCCATCTCAATATTAAAATTACTATCAGTAGTTTTATATTTACTTTTAGTAATTAAATCAATATATTCATTTTTAGCTGAGTTAAAATTAACTTTTCTATTTAATGAATTATTATTTAAAATAATAATAATCTTTTCACCCTTATAAATTCTTTTAAAAGCATAAATATTTTTAGCTTCATCAAGAAATAACTTTTCAAATTTTCCTTTTTGTAGAATTTTTGACTTTCGTCGTATTTTTATTATTTGATTATAAAATTCTTTAAGTTGATAATCAGCTTTTTCATTATTATTCCAGGGCATACATCTTCTATTATCAGGATCATCGCC
>JBNJDL010000051.1:0-12141 GCA_051744825.1 Bacillota bacterium
TTAGAAAAAATAAAAATTAATTCTATGTCAATAAAAAAGCAAATTAGTTATTCTATCGGGGTTATGTTATCGTTTATAATAGTTATTAGCCTTTACTTAATTTTCACTATATATAATACTAGAGCAAATAATTTACAATTGTTTATTCCGATAATTTTAACAGCTATTGCAGTATTAGTTTCTCTTTTTATAACTAAATTAATGAAAAAGCAAATTAAAAATAGATTAAGCGAAATAAAAGAGGCAACTAATAATAGTAAGCTAGCTGTGGATGATATATCATCTTCTGCTCAAGAAATAGCAAGTAGTAGTGATATGCTTAATGAGAAATTAAATAATAGTTTTAAATCAATAAAAAGAATAAATAATGCAAATAAAATAAGCAAAAGTGAGTTAGAAGATATTTTTAATACTATGAATGAATCTTCTAAGGCTATAGAAGAAATAGCTAGGTCTAGTGAAGAAATGGCAGAGGTTGTAGAAAATTTAGCACAAAAGTCTGAATTTATAAGAGATGAAGCTGGAAAAAATATAAATGAGATGGAGGAAACTAACCAATTAATTAAACGAGGTACCAAAACATTAAGTGTAACGATAGATTCTGCTAAAAAATTAGAAGAAAAGTTAGAAGATATTGATGTAATAACTAATACCATAATAGAAATTTCCAATCAAACTAATTTATTAGCTTTAAATGCTGCAATAGAATCTGCTCGAGCAGGAGAAGCTGGAAAAGGGTTTGCAGTGGTGGCAGATGAGATAAGAAAATTAGCAGAAAAAAGCAATTTATCTACTGAAGAAGCAAGTGCTTCTACTCAGGAAATTTCAGCCAATTCCCAAGAAGTTTCTGCCCAAAATGAAGAAATATTAAATAGTTTTGAAATAGCTAATAATAAATTTAAATTAACTATGACAGAAAGTGATAAATTAGATAGTACCTTAGATAATATTGAAGAGCTTAATGAAGAATTTTCTTCAGGTGTTCAACAACAGGCAGGCAGTACTCAGGAAGTTTCTGCGATGTTAGAAGAATTATTAGAGCAAAGTGAGTATATTGGTTAATAATTAAGTGTAAATTTCAATTTCAGAATTAATTAAAATAAATAAATAAGAAGATATTGAGAGCTTTATTTAAAAATAATTAGTGTCCTGTTATGTTAACGCATAACAGGATATTTTTATTTATAATGATTTAATTTTTCCTCCTATCTGTGCCAGCGCTGTAGCATTCTTCCAAAATAAAAAATTACACTTTCACTTAAAATAATAATTACTAATAATAGAAATAAATATATTAAAAAATAAAAAAAGTAAAAATTGTTAAATATTTGCAGGAATATAATAATATATATATAAATATAATGTATCACAAATATATCACAAATTTATGAGGAGGATGTATATGCTTAAGAAAAGTTTGTTGTTATTATTTATGTTAACAATTTTTATGGGATTTACTTTAGGGGCAAGTGCCAGTGACTGGAAGATTGGTATATTAACTGGTACAGTTACTCAGAATGAGGAAGAATTCAGAATGGCCCAACAGATGGTAGACGAATTTGGCGAAGATAGGATTTTAACTGCTACTTATCCTGATCGTTTTATGCAGGAACAGGAAACTACTATCAGTAATATGCTAGAAATGGCCATGGATCCAGACTGTAAAGCTATTGTTATGGTGCAGGCAGTACCTGGTGCAGTTGCTGCAGTTGATCGTGTGAGAGAAATCCGTCCAGATATATTAATTGTTCTTGGGGCTCCCCAAGAAGATCCTGATGTTATTGCAACTAAAGGTGATGTTGTCTTAAACACTGATGATATCGGTCGTGGATATCAAATAGCTGAACATGCTCATAATATGGGGGCAGAAGTATTAGTTCACTATTCATTTCCACGTCATATGTCTATTGAAATGTTAGCACGTCGTCGTAAGTTAATGAAAGAAAAAGCTGAAGAATTGGGAATAAAATTTGTTGATGAAGATGCTCCTGATCCTACCAGTGATGCCGGTATAGCAGGAACTCAGATGTTTATAAGTGAAGATGTGCCTCGTAAAATTGATCAATATGGACCTGATACTGCTGTTTTTGGTACTAACTGTGCAATGCAGGAACCTATGATTGCTCAAACTATTGATGCTGGCGGTATTTATCCAGTTCAATGTTGTCCTAGTCCATATCATGCAATGCCTGCTGCTTTAGGAATAGAAGTTCCTGAAGATAAAAAAGGTAATGTAGACTGGATACTTGAAGCTATTGATCAGGCTGTTGAAAAAAAGGGTGCCAGTGGTCGTGTTGCAACCTGGCCAATTCCTGCAAATATGATGTATATTCAAGCTGGAACTTATTATGCTGTAGATTGGATAGAAGGTAAGATTGAAGAACGTAATGATAAAGAAGCTTTAAAAGCTATTATGGAAGATATTGCAGGTCAGAGCGTATCTTTAGATGAATATCCAAACACAGATAATTATTATCTATTTATGGCTGATCATATTATATTTTAAGTAAATAAATTAAGATAATTTAGAAGACAGGGTTGCCCTATTGCATGGGTAGCCTTGCCTTTTAATAAATTATGAAGGAGGGTGCGAATGTCAGACCAACCACTACTTCAAATGAAAAATATTGGAAAAAGTTATTATGGGACTAGAGTGCTAAAAGATATTAACTTAAAGTTAAATCCAGGAGAAATTAATGCTCTTATAGGAGAAAATGGAGCAGGAAAATCCACGTTAATGAATATTTTATTTGGTATGAATGTTATCCATTCAACTGGAGGCTATGAAGGTGATATATATATTGATGGGGCTAAAACCAATATAAATTCACCAAAAGAAGCTATGGATAAAGGTCTAGGTATGATTCATCAAGAATTCATGTTATTACCTAATTATACAATAACTGAAAATATAAAGCTTAATCGTGAAAAATTAAAGTCTAATTTTTTGAGTGGTGTATTTGGAGATAAGATAAAATCGCTTGACTATAAAGAAATGAATAGTGATGCTCGCAAAGCTTTAAATAAGCTTAAAATTGATATTGAAGAATATGTAAGAGTAGCTGGACTTCCTGTTGGTTATAAGCAGTTTGTTGAGATTGCTCGTGAAATTGACAAAAAAAACATAAAATTACTTATTTTTGATGAACCAACTGCTGTTTTGACAGAAGAAGAAGCAGATAATTTATTAGAAAATATGAAATTAATTGCTAATGAAGGTATTGCAATTATTTTTATTACTCACCGTTTAGATGAAGTAATGGAAATTTGTGATAATATTACAGTTATTCGTGATGGGAAGCACATTACTACTAAAGCAACAGAAGATACTAATGTAACTGAAGTAGCAGAATTAATGGTGGGGCGCAAAATAGAAAAAATTTCTCGTAAAGTAAATAGAGATAAAAAAGAAGTAATTATGGAGATTAAAAACTTAGAAGTTGATATGCCTGGAGAAGAAGTAAAAGGAGTAAATTTAAAAATAAATAAAGGCGAGATAATTGGTGTTGGTGGACTAGCAGGACATGGAAAAGTTGGTATTGCTAATGGTATTATGGGACTATATCCTAGTAAAGGTGAAGTTAAAATAAATGGGGAAAAACTTAAGTTGAATAATCCTCAAAAATCAATGGCTAAAGAATTAGCCTTTGTTTCTGAAGATCGTCGAGGAGTTGGCCTTTTAATGGATGAATCAATTGAAATGAATATTGTAATAAATTCAATTCATAATCAGGAAAAATTTCTATACAAGCTTGGACCATTAAATCTTCAAAATACAAAAAAAATTCGTAAACATACTTTAAAAATGATTGAAGAATTAGATATTCGTTGTACAGGACCTAAACAAATTGTTCGTCATTTAAGTGGTGGTAATCAACAAAAAGTATGTGTAGCTCGGGCATTAACTATGAACCCTGATATACTTTTTGTATCTGAGCCTACAAGAGGAATTGATGTTGGAGCTAAACGTTTAGTTTTAGATACCCTGGTTGAATTGAATAAAGAGTTGGATATGACAATTGTTATGACTTCTAGCGAATTAGGAGAATTAAGAAGTATATGTGATAGAATTGCGATTGTAACTGAAGGTGAAATTGCTGGAATTCTTAAAGCAGAAGACGCAGATGCTGATTATGGATTATTGATGTCTGGTGAAAAAAGAGGGAGAGGAGCTAAAGATAATGAAGAAAAAATTAATTAATTTTGCAAAAGATTTTGGAGCAGCCAGAATTATTATTTTAGCTTTTTTTATTTTTCTCTGTTTGGCAGCTGTATTAGCAAATTTAAATATAGCTGAGCTCCTAACTTCTTCTATGGGACGTATAGGAATGTGGGGAGTTTTAGTTTTGGCCATGCTACCCGCTATTAGCTCAGGTATTGGTCCTAATTTTGGTGTTTCTCTAGGAATACTCTGTGGATTAATTGGGTCTTTAACCTCAATGGAAATGGCTTATCGTTTAGGTGATTCATTTCAAGTTTCTGGAGGAGAATTATTTTTCATTGCTATTTTAATATCTTTACCCTTTGCTGTGATCGTGGGTTTAGTTTATGGTTGGTTATTAAACAGAGTTAAAGGTTCTGAAATGATGATAGCTACTTATGTAGGATTTTCAATGGTATCTATTATGAAAATAGGATGGTTAGCATTACCTTTTGATAGTCCAGAGATGGCCTGGCCTATTGGTCGAGGTGTGAGGGTGCAAATATCACTGGCTGAACGAGGTATTAAAATGATCTTGGATAATTTCTTATCTTTTAAAATTGGAGAGGTTATTGTACCAACTGGATTATTTTTATTTTTTGCTTTTATGTGTTTTTTAGTATGGTTATTTATGAAAAGTAAAACTGGAATTGCCATGAAAGCTGCAGGTAGTAATCCACGTTTTGCAGAAGCTGCAGGTATTAATGTTAATAAACATAGAATTATAGGAACAATTTTATCTACAGTTTTAGGAGCTATAGGAATTTTAGTTTATGCTCAAAGCTATGGATTTATACAGCTTTATGAAGGGCCAATGTTTATGCCCTTTGTTGCTGTTGCAGCTATATTAATTGGTGGTGCTTCAATAAAACAGGCCAGAATTGCTCATGTTATTATAGGAACAGTTCTCTTTTTGGGAATACAAGTAGTAGCAGTACCGGTGGCCAATGCTTTTACTTCAGATTGGTCCAGTATGGGTGAAATTAGTCGTAAAATAATACAGAATGGTGTTATTCTGTACGCGTTAACACAAGCGAAGGGGGAATAGCAGATGAAGAACGAAACAAAGGTTCCAGAACTTGAGGAAGTAAATCCTGATTTTAAAAATAAAACTAAAGATTTTTTAACTAATAATATGGTAACTATAATGTTTGTTTTTATGGGATTAGTGGGATTTATTATTTCTGGTATGAGGCCTGTTATGTTTTTAATGGATATTGTTAATAGGATGTCTAGAAATGCCTTTTTAGTTTTATCACTAGTAATTCCTGTAGTTGCTGGTATGGGATTAAATTTTTCTATTGTTCTGGGAGCAATGGCAGGTCAAACAGTGTTAATTTTTGTCACTCATTGGGGAATAACAGGTTTGCCTGGAATTTTACTTTGCTTAGTACTTGTAACCCCTTTAGCAATGTTTTTAGGATTTTTAACTGGAAAATTATTCAACAAGACTAAAGGGCAAGAAATGATTGGAGGTTTGATTTTAGGCTTTTTCGCTCAGGGAATATATGAGCTTATATTTTTGCAACTTGTCGGAGGTATAATTCCTATGAATAATGAGTCTTTGGTTATGAGTAGTGGAGTGGGAATTAGAACAACTGTTGATTTGACTAATGGTCTAAAATATGGGCTTGATTGGCCAGGGCTAGCCTTTGATATGCCTAATTTACTTAGACCAACTTTACCATATACAATAATAGCTTTCTTTTCAGTAGGAATAATAGCCTTATTAATTTATAATTTTTTACTCAAAAAAAATAAAATTTCTACAACAAAAATAATATTTTTTATTGTAGTGGGGTTGTTGTCTATTGGTTGGAGCATAAGTATAGCTAGAAAAACTTCAATGCTTAATATGATTAGGGTACCTGTGTTAACCTGGGTAGTAATTTTATTACTATGTTCATTTATTTTATTTTTTAAGAAAACAAAACTTGGTCAGGATATGCGTAGTGTAGGACAGGACCGCCAGGTAGCAGCTTCATCAGGAATAAATGTTGATCGCACCAGAATAATTGCTTTGATGATGTCTATGGTTATGGCTGCCTGGGGCCATATAATATTTTTACAAAATTTAGGTGCTTTTAGCACTTATGGAAGTCATGAACAAATAGGTCTATATTCTGTAGCTGCTTTACTTATAGGGGGAGCAACAGTTACAAATGCTTCTATAGGTCATGCTTTACTTGGGGTATTTTTGTTTCACAGTTTATTTATAGTTTCTCCATCTGCTGGAAGAACTCTTTTTGGAAATGCACAAGTTGGGGAATATTTTAGAGTATTTGTAGCATATGGAGTTATTGGAGTAAGTCTAGCAATGCATGCCTGGAAAAAATTGTTACAAAAGAAAAACAAATTAGGTGTTTGATGAGCAAATTTAAAGTCATCCTAACTCTGGGATGGCTTTTTTATATTTATATATATTTAATAATTCTCTATTTTTCTATTTTGTATGATTTTAGACAAAAGATCTAAAGAAAGGATAATTAAATGAAGGATAAATTGATTAATTCAATAAAATCGCTGCATTATTATTTAATAGATTTATCGTGGATTAAATTTATTCTAGTTATGACATTTTTTACATACTTAATTATTATTCCTTTTATAGTCTTATTTATATTATTTGGATATAAAGAAATTGATGGGCCTGTTAGTTTAATATCATTATCATATATAGAATTTTTTGAATTAGTTTTTATTGTACCAATTCTTGAGACTTTTATTTTTCAATTAGTTATTATTAGATTATTAAGTAAGATAAAAATGATAAGAGATAAGAAGAAAATAATTATATTTATTTCTGCTTTTCTTTTTGGAATACAGCATTTTTATAGCTTGATATATATAATTATAACTTTCATTATTGGTATTTTACTTGCTTACTCATTTATAATTTATGAAAATAAAAATAAATCTTCTTATTGGACAGTAACATTTATACATAGTTTGCGCAACTTAGTTAATTTTGTTTTGTTATTAATATATTTATAAATTTGTAATTAAAAATGCTTGACAAGAAATGCTTTTATATGTATAATAAATAATGTCGCAAAGGAAAAAAAGCAATAAATATTGTGGTGGGTGTAGCTCAGTCGGTTAGAGCGCAGGATTGTGGATCCTGAGGCCGAGAGTTCGAACCTCTTCACCCACCCCATTTTTTATTAGAACCTACTAATTCAACTAAGAATTGAATAGTAGGATTTTTTTGTTTATAATAAGTAAAGGGGCTATAATTATGGATTGGGTAAATATAATTACAAACACATTATTTGGAGCTACTGCAGGATATCTTACTAATAATTTAGCAATTAAAATGTTATTTAAAGAATATGGGCCATTTGGTGGAGTTATACTCAAAACTAAAGATGAATTTATAGAAAACACTAGTGCCCTTGTAGAAAGAGAAATAATAAATCATCATAGCTTAGAAGATAAATTAGAAAGTGAAGAAGTAAAAGAGGTTTTTAATAAAATAGTTGCAGATATTTTTAATAAAGGTATATATACAGAATTAAAAAATAAAAAGTTAAGTGATATTGATTCTATAGATAAAACTATTATTAAACATTTAGATTTTATATTAGATGAAAAAATAAGTTTTAATAAAATTAATGATAAATATAAAATAGCAGAAAAAATATTTAATGAAAAACAATTGAAGAATATAGTGAATAACCTTTATATATTAGTTTTAAATAATATAAAAGAGGATAAAAAAGATTTTTTAGATGAAATAATAAATAAACTATCTAAAAACAAAGTTAAAGAAATTATTGAAGTAGATTTATTAAATAAAATTAATAAAAATATTAAAGAGGAAATAACTTCTTTAAATACTTATTTAAAAGATAAACATGAAATAGAAATTGATCAATTTTTAAGAGAATTATTTACAAAACTAGAGTTAGAAAAAGTAATAAAATCAACTCTAAAAGAAAGTATGGAAAGAGAAGCTTTTATTACTAATATATCAGAAATTATAGTAAATATTAGTTATGATAATCTATTGGAAATTTTAAAAGAAGATAAAGGTGAAATTTTATTTAATAAATTTATCAAAACTCTTATTAATGATTTAAAAAATATAGATATTAAGTTAAATACTTTATTTAAAAATAGTAATCAAGAGAAGAGTAAAAGGTTTTTTAATAGTGAGTTTAATTCTTTAATTGAGTTAGTTAAAGGATTTTTAGATGAGAATAAAGAAGAAATAGAAGAAATCTTTGAAGAAAGTTTAGAAGATGTCCTAGAAAGTGGAAGTGGATTGAAAAATTCCTTACAAAAATTTATTTATAATAGTGTAAATGAGGGCGGTATTAGTCAATATAAGGTTATTGAGAAAATTGAGAATTTTTTAGATTCTAAAAATGAATCTATTGATTTTTCTAAAAAGATTCATGAATTTTTGAATAATAAAAACTTAGGAGATATTTTAGAAATTCTCTACAAAAAAGATATACTATCTTTAACTAAAATAATAGAAACATTATCAACTAATGAAAAAAAGTATAAAAGTAATTTAAAAAGATATTTAAAAAATTATTTAGAAGATCTGGATTATAACTCTTTAGTAGAAAGAGAAGAATTTGAAAATATTATTTATCATTTTGAGGATAGCTTAATTTCACTTATAAAATCAGAATACATATATAATGAAAAATTAAATAAAAAATTAATTACTGTTTATGATAAAGCTTTTAGTAAATTAAAAGAAAAAGAAATAGCTGAGATAATAGATTCTGATTTAGTTAATAGTAATTTTAATCAATTAAAAGATATAATAGTTGAGAAATTAGATGAAAATCAAAATCAAAATATAGAAAAAATAAGCAGATTTCTAAATGATAAAATTAAAAATAAAAGAGTAGGAAAAAATGTTTCTATTAAAAAAGAAAAAATAATTAAAACTACAAAGGTGTTTTTAGAAAATAAAAAGGATCTTAATTTAAATAAAATCATTAAAGTAACTAAGAATAATAATGAAGTTACTAATAAATTAAGTGATTCTATACTTAATATAACTAAAGTTAACTTAGCGGATATCATTGAAGGTAGAATAGAAGAAGCTGTATCAGGTAGTTTAAATCAATTAGATGATTCTAAAATTCAAGAGGTAGTTGAAGACTTTGTAGGTGAAGAGTTAAAACCTATTACTTTGTTTGGTGGAGGACTAGGTGCTTTTGGTGGATTAGCTTTATATTTTTTAAATGATTTTGCTCTACTTAATTCCTTAAGTTATTCTTCAACATTTTTGACAATCTTAATTTATGGTTTAATTGGTTATTTAACAAATGTAATAGCACTCTGGATGCTTTTTCACCCTTATGAAGAAAAGAATATTTTTTCAAAATCTGTACCTTTAACCCCAGGCGTAGTATCGCAAAATAAAGACAGATTTGCTAATTCTATGGCCAAATTTGTAGATGAAAAATTATTAGATGCAAATTCAGTTAGTGATATTTTTGATAAAAAAAGTGATGAAATTTCTCATAATATCTTTGAATATATTGCAGAAAATAATTACAGTAAAATTCAAAAATTGCTGGCTAAAAATACTAAAAATATAACTGAAGAGATTGAAGATAATTTATTTTATTATTTAGAAAACAACAAAGAAAATATTAGTGAATTTTTAAGTGAAAAATTTCTAAATATCGGGATAAAAGAGATAGAATTTATTAGAGATTATATTGATTTAAATAATTTATTTGCACCTCAAGTTAAGAAAAACTTTTTAAAATCTTTTACTAAAGAAGTTAGAAATAAAGTTTTTAGTGAAAAAAATCTTTCTGGAATTATTGAAAAAGATAAAAATAATCTTTTGAAAAGAAAAATATCTGATTTTATTAAAAATAATCTTGATATTATAATAGAAAATTTTTCTAATATTGATATTGTAAATAAATTTGATGATTTCTTAACTAAAGGAAATAAAAATAAGGTTAAAGCTAATATAACTTCCTTTATAAATGAAGATAAAATTTTAAATTATGGAATTAAGCTTTTAGATGACAATATAAATAAATTTTTCACTCAAGAAAAAAAGTTTTCAGCTATAATACCTGATTTAAAAGATAATAAAGAAAAGATAAGTAATTCTTTAACTGATTTTGTTTATTTTTACTTAGATAGTAATAGGGATAAGTTAAAGCTAAAGTTACAGGAAATTATTAAAGAGGAAATATCAGAAAAAAGTGGCTCATTCTTAGGAGCGATAATGTTAAATTTAAGTGGTTTTGATGAGCTAAGTGGTAAGTTTGTTGATGATTTAATAGATAAAAAATTATCTCCATTTCTAAAAGAACATAAAGATGAATTATATGAGAAGTTTTTAGATTATATTAATGCATTGAAAAATAAAGAGATTAAAGAAAGTGCTTATTATTATCAAAAAAATAGTTTATTAGAATATTCTAAGTATGACTATGAAATTTCTAGTGATTTGAATTCTATATTAAATTTCTTTTTTGATAAAATATTTACTTCCTCCAAAGATATCTTTATAAAAATTGATAGTGATAAGAAGAAAATATTACAAGAAAATATAAAATTTCCTTTTGAAAAAATTGAGCAAAATATAAATAAAAATAAAAATGATATTTTAGATATAGCTAATGAAAATGTATATAATATTTTATATGCTCGATTAGAAGAGATAAAACTAAGAGATATCTTTACTGATGTTGATTATAGAGATATAAATAAAGAACTTAATTATTTATTTACTAAACTTGAGATAGAAGATACTTTAAAAGAGACTTTCATAAATCAATTATTAGCTGATAGTAGTATAAGATTAGGTGATTTTTTAGATGAAAAAGATTTAAATGAAGCTTTAATAAATATTTGGGAAGAAAATAAAGAAGAAGTAATAAATTCTTTTAATCATAAAATTCCAGCTTATATAGATAATTTAATTGAACTAACTGATGAAAAGACTTTGGATTATTTAAATGTATTGTTTATAAAAGTAACTATAGATTCACTGAAAAATAATTTTAGGGAGTTAGTAAATTCTTTTGATATCAATGAAATTACTAAAAGAGAGATAAATGATATGAAAGCTGAGGAAATAGAAGATTTATTCTATTCTTTTGCAGGTAAATATTTAAAAAGACTTAAATTATATGGCTGGTCTGGAGGTAGTTTTGGAATTTTATCAGAAATATTAGCAAGTTATTTTTTGAAATAAATTAGCGGCCAACCTTTTGTATTTAGGTTGGCCTAATCTGATTATTTTTTATTTGGTTTACTAGGAATTGAAATACTGCTTAAAGCCCGGGCAGCTTCCATATCTGACTTTTGTTTAACAGCAAGATCACCTAAAGAAAGCATACCAATTATTTTATTGTTTTCACAAATTGGTAAACGTCGAATTTGTTTTTGAGCCATAAGTCTGGCCGCTTCATTAACATCCATATCTGGAGTTCCATAGATAATATTTGATGTCATTACATTTCTAACTGAAGCTGAACCATTACCACCACTAGCAATATTTCGTAAAACTATATCCCTATCTGTAACAATTCCTACTGGCTCATTATTATTTTTACAAACAGGAACTGCACCAACATTTAAGTCTCTCATAATTCCAGCTGCATCATTTACAGTTGAATTTTGGCTGACTGTAGAAACATCTCTTGTCATAAGTTCTTTTACTTTAATTATTAACCCCTCCTTTTTATATAGTTTATGTAAATTTATTTTTCTTAAACATTAAATTATTTTATTTTAATATAGTTTTTGTTATAATATAGGTAAATTTATTATAGGGAGAGTTAAAAATGGATGAAATTATTTATAGATCAGCTACAAATCTTATTAATTTATTAAAAAAGAAAGAAATAAGCTCTACAGAGCTCACAAAAATATTTTTAGACCGAATTGAAAATGTAAATGATAAAATTAATGCAGTAGTTAAAGTTAATAAAAATGCT
>JBNJDL010000052.1:0-12031 GCA_051744825.1 Bacillota bacterium
TTAAACTCATATTTTTAAATAAAAGAAATATATATAATAAAAATATGATTTAGTAGTTTGATTAATAAATATTTTCAATATATTTGAAATATTTTTCAATAGGCATTATAATATAAAATAACAAAATATACTAAATCACTAAATTTTTATATAAACTGTTTTAAATTATTAGTTTTTATAAATTTTATAGGAGGGATAAAAGATGGGTTTGAATTTTAGATTTGCCAAGAAATTTGCTGCTGAACAAATTTTAAAAAAGGCCTTAAATTATATTGAAAAAGACCCGGAGAAAAATTTTATCAAAGTATTAGATTTAGCTGACAAAGTTGCTGGAACTAAAAGGCATCATGAAGAAATACAAAGCTTAAAAGAAAACTATAAAGAAGGTGGACCAATAAGAGAATATGTAAGAAAAGTTAATGACTTAGCTCCTAGTTATAAAGATGGACTTTTAGTTAACTTTTTTATTAATTCAGGTTTACTTGGTATCCCTTATCAATATGAAAAAGCTGAAGAATTAGGTGTAGATGTTCCCTGGACAATCCTAATTGATCCTACAAGTGCCTGTAATCTAAATTGTACTGGTTGCTGGGCAGGAAAATATAATAAAAGTGATAGTTTAGAATTTGAAACCATTGATAGAATAATTGAGGAAGCTAAAGAGTTAGGAATTTATTTCTTTGTTCTTTCTGGTGGTGAGCCAACTGTATACCCAAGATTATTTGATATTTTCGAAAAACATGATGATTGTGGTTTTATGATGTATACAAATGGAACTTTAATTGATGATGAAATGGCAGATAAAATGTTAAAAGTAGGTAATGTATCACCTGCTATTAGCCTTGAAGGAGGAAAAGAGGCAACTGATAAAAGACGTGGTGAAGGCGTATTTGATAAGGTAATGGCAGCAATGGATAGACTTCGTGAAAGGGGAATTGTCTTTGGAGCTAGTTTAACTACTACTAGAGATAATGTAAAAGAGATTTTTAGTGATGAATTTATGGATTTCTTAATCGATAAAGGAGTTTTATATACCTGGAACTTTCACTATATTCCTATTGGTAGAGAACCTAATTTAGATATGATGATTACACCTGAGCAAAGAGAATGGTTAGCTAGAAGAGTTCCGGAAATTAGACAATCTAAGCCAATTTTTATAGCTGACTTCTGGAATGATGGTTCCTTTACTAATGGTTGTATAGCTGGTGGCAGAAGATATTTCCATATTAACTCAAAAGGAGAAGTGGAGCCCTGTGCTTTTGTCCACTTTGCAGCCGATAATATTAAAGATAAAAGTCTTAAAGAAGTTTTAAAAAATCCTTTATTTAAAGAATATCAAAAACGTCAGCCCTTTAATGATAATATGTTAATGCCCTGTCCTATTATTGATAATCCTAAAGAACTTAGAGAAATGGTTAAAGAATCTGGAGCTGAGCCTACTCATCCAGGAGCAGATAATATCTTTAATAAAGAAGTAGCTGAGAGCTTGGAGGATTTAGCTGAGGAGTGGAGTGAAAAATCTGAGCCAATTGACAAAGAGCGTAAAGAAAAGTTTGATTTTATAAAGAACAATAAGGAAAAGGCTCAATAAAAAAATAAAACTAATATAATTAACTTCAAGAGGCCCCTGCTCTATAGGGGTCTTTTCTTTACTTAATTTTTCCAGCGTGATATAATAAAAACGATTATGAGTAAATAATTATTTAGGAGGTGTTTTTCTGGGCTATTTAAAATTGTTAAAGAAATCGTGGAATTATTTTAAAAAGGATTTTTGGAGATATATTTTATTTAATATTTTTTGGTTTTTAATAGTAAGTTTTTTATTTTTTGCTGGATTACGTTCCTTTTTTAATGGAAATTACTTAATTTTATTTTTTCTTTTTATTATAGCTGGTCCAGTATTGTTAATAGGTTTATTATTTGTAGATAATAAAGGAAAAGATTTTAAGGGTATTTTAAAAAAAGTTAAAAAAAGGGCCTATAGCTCAATTTTAACTTTTGTTTTTTCAGCGGCAATTTATGCTTTATTAGTTTATGATTTAGTTTTTGTTATAAATATTATTGGAGATAATAAGCTTTTATTTATTTTTCCTGTAGTAATTTTATATATAATTTTAATTTTTAATGCCTTTCAAATCCCATTCTGGGGACTATTAATTAGGAAAAATAAAATATCGTTTTTTAGTCATTTGAAAAAATCTTTAAAATCATTTAAAAATAACTTTATTTTTACTTTCTTTTGGAGCTTAGTAATTTTTGTGTTAACTGTTGCTTTAGTTTTTTCTAGAATAGGAGCTTTATTTTTTTTAAATTCTTCTTTAAGTATACTAATTTTAGTAGCTTCTGATTTTATTTTAAAAGAAGGTGATAATAAGTGAAAAAAAATAAATATATAGGAGTAGATTTAGGTGGAACTAAAATTTTAACTGCAGCAGCAGATAAAAAAGGGAAAATTATTTCTGAAATTAAACTTCCTACAGAGACTAAATTAGGAATGGAAAAAATTAAAAAAAATATATTTAATAGTATTTATAAAGTAATTGAAAAGGGAAATTTGCATAAAGATGAAATAAGAGCAATTGGAGTAGGAAGTCCTGGTCCCTTAGATACTGAAAAAGGAATTATTTTAAATAGTTCCAATCTCCCAATAAAAAATATGCCGATAATTGATTTTTTAGAAAATGAATTTAATATTAGTGCTAGGCTTGAAAATGATGCTAATACGGCAGCTTTAGGAGAAAATGTTTTTGGCGCCGGTAAAGATGTCAAAAATCTTCTTTATATAACTATTAGCACAGGGATTGGTGGAGGAATAATAATAAACAATAACATTTATTATGGTCAAAGTGGTAATGCTGGTGAAATAGGTCATATGATAATAAATCCTAATGGTCCAAAATGTGGTTGTGGAAATAATGGATGTCTTGAAGCATATTCTTCTGGTACAGCAATTAAAAATATGGCAGAAAAAGAATTAAGAAATACTAATAAAACTTTAATATATGATCTTTTAAAAAAAGGTGATGAAATAAGTGCTGAAATAGTAGCTAAAGCTGCTAGAAAAGGAGATAATATAGCTTTAGATATTTTCTCAAAAGCAGCTTATTATCTAGGGATTGGATTAGCAAATTTAGTTAATATATTTAATCCAGAGATGATTATTCTCGGTGGAGGAGTTATGAAGGCTAAAGAATTATTTTTGCCTCAGGCTAAAGAAGTTTTCAAGGAAAAAGCACTTAAAGCTCCAGCGGAATTAGTTAAGATTAGAGAAGCAGAACTAGGTGATCAAATAGGCGTAAAAGGGGCTATAGCTGTTGCCATGCAAAAAGTGGAGGGATGATTTATGTATAAGTCTATATCTATAGCTTTTTTTCTAGCTATTTTCTTAATTTTTTCTTTTGTAGTTGATAGTGAAGAAGGAAGCTGGAGTTATAGTATTATTGACAAAACTGGAGATGATTATGGCCCAGGAAATTATTTATACCCTCAAAATGAAATATTTTCTCCTTATAAAGGACATTTTGATATAAAAGAATTTTCTATTAAAGAAAAAAGTGATAATTATGTCTTTGAGTTTGATTTTGTAACTTTAAATGACCCCTGGAAGAGTGAATTTGGTTTTAGTCTTCCATTAATAGAAATATATATTGACAATAATGAGGGTGGAACAACTGAGCTTTTAGAAGAAGGAGCTAATGTAAAGCTTGATAGTGAACACCCCTGGAATAAAGTAATTAAATTAAGTGGTTGGTGGGTATTGCTCTATGAAGATAATGAAAATATAGATGAAGTAGTATCAATTGCTAGTGATATTACTGAAAGTAAGTGGCAGGTTGAAAATAGTAAAGTAAAAAGAGAAGGAAATAAAATACTGATGGAAATACCTAAGGATAAATTAGGTGAGATGCTTAACTCATATATTCAATTGTTGATAGGGAGTTTTGATCCTTTTGGTCCTGGACATTTTAGAGAAATTGATACTGAGCCTTCAAAATGGGAGTTTCATGCTCCATCTATTAAAAATCCTGAAATTGCAACAAGAGTAATTGATACTATAGTCCCTAAAAATTATACTCAGGAGGAGTTGTTATCTCTGGATAATGAAAACGGCCCTCAACTAAAAGCTATTAAGCTAAAAAAGGAAAATGAGGGAAAAACAGTAAAAATTATAGCTTCTCCATTATTATATCTTTTAATTATTTTCATTTTTATTATTATATTTGCTTATATTAGAAAGATAACCTAAGTTTTGCTGTTTTTTGAAATCATTATAATAATTATTTTTCATTAATAGATAATTTTTGTTATTTAAATTAAATGGAGGAATAGTTATTGAATTTGAAACTGCTAATAATTTTACTTTATTATTTTTTTTAGTAGCAATTATGAATTGATAATTAGTATTTTCCTCTAAATTACTAAGATAATAATTACTTGAATTATGATTTAATATTATTTCTAAGTACTTTTTCTTATTTTTATAACAATAGAGAATTAAATTTTTTTCTTGAATATTAGCTAGATCCCAATAACAAAAAATAGTTTTTGGATTAGATATAAAAGCTCTAATATAATCATTAGAATTAATATCATTAACCTTATTTTTATTATAAAATTTCATATCTATTGAAAGTTCTTGAGCCATTTCCATATCAATTGGGGATGGCTTTTTTTTATGTAAAACCTTCTCTCTTTTAGTTAGAAAATAATAAAGGGCAATAAATATAATAAAAGCAGATGTAATAATCATAGTTGTAGTAGTTAAACTCACTTTCTACCTCCTTTTTTTAATTAATACTATTAATAATATGTTATTATTTTATTTTCTTTATTCAATTAATTTTTAATATATATATTTTTGAATTAAATAGTTGATTAAAGGCAATAGTAAAAATAAGTATTAGTAAAAGAGGTGAAAGTAGTGAAAATATTAGTCTTAAGTTGGAAGTATCCACCTTTAACATGTGGAGGTTTAGCCAGGCATGTGGAAGCATTAAGTGAAAATATAGTAAAAAAGGGACATGAAGTGCATGTTATTACTGAAAATAATAATGAATTAGAAGAATATAGTGAAAAAAATGGAGTAAAAATTCATCGTTCTCCTAATGCAATAATTAATAGCAATAATTTCATTAGTGAAATATTGCACCTTAATTTTCAATTATTAGAAAAGGCTAATCAGGTAATTAATAAAGAAGGAGATTTTTCTTTAATACATGCTCATGACTGGTTAGTTTTTTGGGCGGCAAAGGTATTAAAACACAGTTATGACTTAGCATTAATATATACTATTCATGCTACAGAACGGGGAAGAAATAACGGAATTTATAATGATATGCAAAGTTATATAAATGATGTTGAGTGGTATTCAACTTTTGAAGCCTGGAAGGTTATAGCCTGTAGTCAATATATGAGAGAGGAAATAAAAAATAATTTCCAGCTTCCTGAAGATAAAATAACGGTAATTAATAATGGAGTAAAAGTAGAAGAATTTGAAATTAAAATAGAAAAAGATTTTAAAAAAAATTATGTTTTTGAAAATGAAAAATTAATTTTTTATGTTGGTAGATTAGTTAGAGAAAAGGGGATAGAGAATTTATTAGAAGCTTTTTCTATAGCTTTAAGAGACGATTTTAATTTAAAACTTGTAATTGCTGGTAAAGGTCCTTATGAAAATAAACTAAAGGAAATGGCATATAAGCTTAATATTAGTGATAAAGTAATTTTTACTGGATTTATTAGTGATGAAATTAGAAATAAGTTATATAAAATTGCTGATTTAGCAGTATTTCCAAGTACTTATGAGCCATTTGGGATAGTTGCATTAGAAGCAATGGCTGCCAAAACACCTTTAATAAGCAGCAATGCTGGTGGATTTAATGAATTTATAAAAGATGGTTATAATGCCCTGAAGTTTGAGGCAGGAGATTCTTATGACTTAGCTGCTGCTATTTTGAGAACTTTTAGAAATGAAAGGGAAGCTGGATTACGAGCAGAAAGAGCTTATAAAGAGATTATCGATAATTTTAATTGGGAGAAAATTGCTGAACAAAGCATTTCACTTTATAAAGAGGTATTATCAAATGCAAAAGAGGAGTTGAGAAAATGAAAGCAGTGATAATGGCTGGAGGTTCTGGAACAAGACTTAGACCTCTAACCTGTGATTTACCTAAACCTATGGTACCAATACTTAATATACCAGTTATGGAGCATATAATTAATCATTTAAAAAGAAGTGGGATAGAAGATATTGCTGTTACAACATATTATTTACCTCAAAAAATAAAAAATTATTTTGCTAATGGAGAAAAATGGGGGGTTAATCTTCATTATTTCCAAGAAGATGAGCCTTTAGGTACAGCTGGAAGTGTACAAAATGCAGCAGAATTTTTGGATCAAAGTTTTATAGTGATAAGTGGAGATGCTATAAGTGATTATAATTTAAATAAAGCTATTAATTTTCATAAAGAAATGAAGGCAGAGGCAACTTTGCTTCTGGCTAAGGTAAAAGTTCCATTAGATTATGGAATTGTTATTATTGATGAAAAAAACAAAATAAAAGCTTTTGTTGAAAAACCTAATTGGAGTCAAGTATTTAGTGATACAGTTAATACAGGTATTTATATACTTGAGCCAAAAGTTTTTGATTATTATAAAAAAGGGATAAAATATGATTTTAGTAAAGATTTATTTCCACTGATGTTAAAGGCAGGTAAAGCTCTTTATGGCTTACCATTAGAAGGATATTGGAATGATATAGGGAGTATTAGTGATTATTATAAAACCAATAAAGACTTTCTTTTAGGAAAAATTAATTTAGATATTAATCAAGGTAGAGAAGTTGCAAAAGGAATATTTTTAGAAGATGGAGTAAAAATAGCAAACTCTGCAAAAATAAAAGCACCTACTTATATAGGAAAAAATACAAAAATAGCAAAAGGAGTTAAGATTAATTCCTCAATTATAGGAAGTAACAGTGTAATTAAAGAAAATACATCTATTAAAAACTCTCTATTTTGGTCAAATAATATAATATCTAAAAACGCAGAAATACGCTCATCTCTTATTGCAAAAGGAGTAAAAGTTGAAGAAGGAGTTAGAATTTATGATCAATCAATAATAGGTGAATTTGTGAAAATTGCTAAAAATACCACTATCCATAGTGGAGTTAAGATTTGGCCAAATAAAATAATAGGTGAAAATTCTGAATTAAGACAAAGTATAAAAAAAGAAAGACGTTGGAAGGACACTTTGTTTTATAATGATCATATAAAAGGTGAAAAAGACTTTGAAATAAATCCTGAATTTATAATGAGATTAGCTTACTCTATAAGCAGTAGTTTAGGAGAAGAAGGAGAAATAGCACTTGCTACAGATGGCAGTGAAATTACAGAATCATATAAATATATTTTAGCTGGTACTTTAATGGAATGTGGAAATGAAGTTATTGATTTAGGAGAGATTATAAAGAATGCTTTTAAATTTAATATTGAAAAATTATCTTTAAGTTTAGGAGTTTATTTGAGCAACAATGAAGAAGAGATAAATATTCATATTTTTGATAAAAATGGAATTACTATTTCAGAAAATACTAAAAAAGAAATAGAAAAAAAATATATAAGTGAAAAATTCAATTTAAAAAATAAAAAAAGTGGAAATTACAGTTATTTACCACAAAAGTATAAAGAATATTTAAGAGCATTAAAAGCTAATATCAATTTTGAAAAGATAAAAGAAAAATATTTTAAAATCACCATTAATAATGAAGGTGAAATTTTTCCCTTTTTTAAATTTCTACAAAAACTTAATTGTCAAATTATTAATGGAAATTTTTCGAATCATGAATCTAAATTAGCTTTTGATAATAGCGATATTTATGTAAAATTTAATAATGATTTTACTCAGCTTAAAATTTTAAATAATAGAAAAGAAGAAATTAGTCAATATTTATTAAATTATTTATTGGCAAAAATTTTAATTGATAAAGGTTTAAAAATGCTCTATTTACCATTGAATTTTCCAAGAGCAATAGAAGAATATGCTCAAAAAAAAGATGTACAAATACGTTATTGTCGTACAAATAAAAGGGATGCTGTCTTTAATAGCTATAAATATTTTAAGAAAAAAAATAAATTAAAAAAGGGTTTTTTATATCCGTTTAGTGATCCATTATTTGCTTTAGTTCTTATTTTAGAAAAAATGGCAGTAGAAAATAATAGTTTAGCCGAAATTATTGATAAATTGCCAGATATTTATTATCAAAAAGCTGAGATAGCCTGTAATAAGAAAAGAAAAGCAGAAGTAATGAGAATTCTGGCCAAAGAAGCAAAAGATAAGAAAAAATTAATTGATGGACTTCGCTTTGAGCATGATGATGGTTGGGCATTAATTTTTCCAGATGGAGAAAAAGAAATATTTCATGTTTTTGTGGAAGGTGTTGACATGGAAACAGCTGAAAGTTTAAGTGGTTTTTATTTAGAAAAAATAAAAAAGATATTAAAATCCAATTTTTTTAGACAAAAAGGCAAATAAGTATTATAATATAAAATAGAAGTAAATATTTTTGGGGTTGGAGGGTTGAAGGTGGTTAAATCACAGGGTATATCTAAATTTATAAGAAAAAACAGAAAATTATACATTTATTTCACCTTGATTTTTATATTACTTTTCTCAGTTTTTTCTTCTTATGTATATAATAATCTTGAAGATAGAGTAAAAAAAATGAATAGGGAATTTAGCAAATTATTTAGTACCTATATTGAAGATAGTCAATTAAAGATAAAGAAAATAAAAGATTTGCCTAGAGATAATTTAGAATTTTATATAGATAATGATCGTGATATAAAATTTTGGTGTAATTATAATGAAAATAGAAAAATTTTTTGTAAAAGTGGAGATATTTCTGATGACTTATATAATGAATATTTAATTCCTAAAATGGAAACAGTTTCTGAAAAAGAAGCTTTTATTTTTACTGCTAAAGATAAGAAAAGTTATCTAGCTGTTAATTATCCTGAAGGTGATAATTATAGCTTAGTTCTTTTTTCTTTTAATAATTTTATGAAGAAATTACCTAGGATTTCAAATTTTCAATTAAATATAGTTGAAAATAATAATATTGTTCTCAGTAACAAAAAGTTACAATCTTTTGATTTTATATTTGATAAAAATAAAGTAAATTTTAATGATGGAGTTTATTTAGATAGTCAAAATATTCAAAACACCCCTTATACTCTCCATTTAGCTTATAGTCTGGGAAGTAGTTTAAGGTCTATAATTAGATTTTTTGCTCTATTTTTAATTATGTTTATAACTTTAATTTTAATAACCTATAATGGAATTTCAAGTGCAGAAAGAATATTAAAAGATTTAGAATTTTTGAATAAATCATCTCAAGATTTAGAATTGATTGTTAATAAAAATAACCTTAGTAATGTTGAAATAGATGAATTGCCAAAAATATTTGAGCCTTTTAGAAAAAATATAGAATTGAGAAATATTAACACTGAAGAAATAACAACAATTGCTAATTCATATAATAGTTTGTTAAATGAAATTTATTTATTAATAAATAAAATTTCACTACAAAATGAAGAAATGGAAAAAATGAATGAAGACCTTTCTGAGTCTTACAAAAATTTAAAGAACTATGAAAATAAATTAGATTCTTTTTTAGGACAGTTGTCAGTCATGGATGCTGAGAAAAATTTAGAAGAATTTAGTGAAGAGGTTTTAAAGTTATTGATTAAATTAATTCCTAAGGCTGATGCTGGTAGTATTGGGATGATTGAAGATGATAAATATATTTATGTAGCTCAAGTTAATTATGATGATTTATTAAAAGAATATGAATTTCCAAAAAGCCTTATTTTTACAACAGATGAAGTTAAAATTCATAAAAATTTACATGAAAAATATCATCTGGACATGCCTCAAAAATATATTGATATTTTTAAAAAGATTGGTTCAGATAAAATTAAAGCTAGTTTGACTGTAGGAATAAAAACAGATGAAGTAATAGGGAATATTTTTATTGATAGTTTTGAAGACGCAGATGCTTTTGATGCTGAAGATAAAAAAATAGTTAAAGGTATATCAAAAGTTCTTTCAATTTATTACTATCTTAAGATTTCTATGGAAAAAATCGATGAATCATATTTTGAAATGATTAAATCCTTAGTTAATGCAGTAGAAATAAAGGATAAATATACTCGTGGCCATTCAGAAAGAGTAGCTGATTATTCTGTTAAATTAGCAAAACATTTGTCTTTTTCTTCAAGCAAAATAAAAAGATTAAGAGAAGCAGCTTTATTACATGATATAGGTAAAATAGGAATAGATGAATCAATTTTAAATAAAGAAGGAAAATTAGATGATATTGAATATGAGGCAATAAAAATGCATAGTGTCTTTGGTTGGACAATCTTAGATGATGTAGAAGGTTTACATGATTTAGCTAATATAGTTCGCTATCATCATGAAAGGTGGGATGGCAAAGGTTATCCTGAAGCTTTAAAAGGGGAGAAAATTCCGCTAGAATCAAGGATTATAGCAATCTTTGATGCCTTTGATACAATATTAACTGCCAGATCTTATAAAAAGGCCAGGGATTATGAATATGCTTTAAAAGAAATAAAAGAAAATGCTGGAAGTCAATTTGATCCTCATTTAGTTGAGGTATTTTTAAATAATGTTAATAGAGATTGGATAGAGGAATAATAGGATTTTTGTCGAATAAAAATTTAGAGGTGAAAGATTTATATGAGTGATAATGCAATTAAATTTTGTGAGGATATTTTAAAAAAGGTTTCACGAAGTTTTGCCTTAACTATTCCAATGTTAGATGATGATATTTATAAAGAAGTAATGATAACTTATTTGCAAGATAGACTTTTAGATAATTTTGAAGATGAATTAAATGATATATCATTAGAAAAAAGAAAGTATTTAATGGATGAAGTTGTGAAAATTTTTGCTCCTGAAAAAAGCAATGAAGAAGCTGTACAAATCATTGAAGCTAAGGCGAGTCTTTTTAAAAAAGAAAGTTTAAAAAAATTAACTGCTAATGCATCATTAGTACAGCAAGCTTATAAAAGTCTTGATAGAGATATTAGAGAAATTTCTTTTAAGTGGTTAAAAGAAATGAATGAAGGGATGCAAATTTATTTAGATAAAAAGGTTGAAAAGTTTAGTGAACTTGATGAATATTGTTATTATGTTGCTGGAACTGTAGGAGGTTTTTTAACAGATTTAATAATTTATAAAAGTGAAATAGATGATGAAAGTCAAGAAATTTTGAAAAGTAATTTTAAAGATGCTGGTCTTTTTTTACAGAAAGTTAATTTAATTCGTGACATTAAAAAAGATATAGAAAGTAGAGATAAAAATTACTGGCCTTTAAAAGAATTAGGGATAAATGAAGATATGATACTTGATAAAAAATATAAAAATGAGATGAAAATTGCTTTAAAAGCAATGCTTAATGATGTAAAAGAACATGTAAAACCCTTAGTTGATTATATGGAGCATATTCCAGCTGAATTTTCTGGTTATAAAAAGTTTTTTGCTGTAAATAATGCCTTAGGTTTAGCTACTCTTGAAGCAGTGGAAAATAATTTAGATAAATTGTTATATGCTGATAAAAAGGTCAAAGCTAGTAAGTTAGAATTTTTCAAAATTACAACCTTTCCTAAAAGAACCTTTCATAAAAAAGCAGAAAAGTTTATTTAAAGTGGGGATTTGTCAAAAATTAGTATAATTTTTTTTCAGAAGGTAATAATGACTAGTAAATATTATCTTCTGGAGGTTTAGAAATGAATTTCTCTTATTTTTTCAAAAATCCAGTTATAATTGCTTTAATTGCTGGTTTTTTAAGTGGAAATTATTATACTGCTTTAAGTGTTGCAGCCTTTGTTTTATTATATGAAGGAATAAATACTAAAGGGGCTGCTATGGCTTTTTTTACCACTTTATTAGTTAATTTGACGAATAACATTAATTTTGAGATTATATTTATTTTTGTTATAACTGT
>JBNJDL010000053.1:0-12006 GCA_051744825.1 Bacillota bacterium
TCTATGCTTTCCAAATATTCATCAAAAAACCTAGCTAATTTATTTGAAGCATTAATTACTTTATTATTATTTTTAGATTCAATAATTATATTAACTAATTTAGAAAAAGGTGGATAATTTAGTTGTTTTCTTAATTTTATTTCTTGTTTATAAAAATCTTCATAATCATGATTTTGAGCTGCTTTTATACTATAATGATTTGGTGTATAAGTTTGTACTATGACCTTTCCTTTTTTCTTACCTCTACCTGCCCTACCAGCTACTTGAGTTATTAATTGAAAAGTTCTTTCAGAAGAGCGAAAATCAGGTAAATTTAAAATTGTATCAGCAGTAATTACACCAACTACAGAAATATTAGGATAATCATGACCTTTAGTAATCATTTGAGTACCTAATAAAATATCAGTTTTTTCTTCTTCTAATTTTTTTAAAATTTTACGATGTGAGCCTTTACTTTGAGTAGTATCAACATCCATTCTGTCTACTTCGGCTTCAGGAAAAATATTTTTAACCTCTTCTTCTAATTTTTCAGTTCCAATTCCAAATTTTTTTATATATTTACTACCACATTCTGGACAAAATTTTGGGATTTTTCTACTAAAATCACAATAATGACATTTTAATAAATCATCTTTTTCATGATAAGTTAGAGAAATATCACAATTTTGACATCTAATAACATGACCACATTCTCTACATAATACAAAGTTAGAATATCCTCTTCTATTAAGAAATAATAATGCTTGTTCATCATTATTTAAAGCTTTTTTTATGTTAGTTTTTAGTTTTGCACTAAAAATTGATAAATTTCCCTCTTTCATTTCTTCTCTCATATCAACAATATCTACTTCTGGCATTTTCTTTTTATTTATTCTTTCAGGTAAAGATAAATACTTAAAATAATTTTTAGAAGCCAAATAATAACTTTTTAAAGAGGGGGTAGCACTACCTAATACTAAAGGTATTTTATATATATTAGCTCTTTTAACTGCAACTTCTCGGGCATGATAATAAGGATAAGAGCTTTGTTTATATGAATTTTCATGTTCTTCATCTATTATAATTAAGGATAAATTTCTTACTGGTGCAAAAATAGCTGAGCGAGCTCCAATTGCTATCTTTGCTTTACCCTTTTTTAATCTTCTCCACTCATCATATCTTTCACCTGCAGATAAATTACTATGCAAAACAGCAATTTCATCGCCAAATCTACTATAAAATCTTCTAACCATAACTGGTGCTAAAGATATTTCTGGTACTAAAATAATAGCTCCTTTATCTTCTTTAATTAATTTTTCTACTAATTGTAAATAGACTTCTGTTTTTCCACTTCCAGTTACCCCATGAAGTAAAAAAGTTTGAGACTTATTATTTTTATTTAAATAACTTTTTATAGTATTAATTGCTTTTTTCTGATATGAATTAGCTTCAAAAGCATTTTTTTCTTTTGCTTTTTTTTCTAAATAAGGTCTTCGAATTTCAGTTTTTTCTTTTTCTTCTAAAATACCTTTTTCGAGTAATCTATTTACAGTTCCAGGATAAGTATTAGCTTTTTTAGCTAATCTGCTTTTATTTAAATTTACTTCGTTATTTTCTAATAAATATTCAAGAACTTCTTTTTGTTTAGGAGCCTTATTTGCCAAATTATTAATTTCTTCTTTTACTTTCTTTTCGCTTATAGCTAATTTAATATATTTATTTTTTTTCTTATTAACTCTACCTGAAATTATTCCTCCAGGAATAGCTGCTTTAATAATTGAAATTAAATTTAAGCTATAATAATCTGCCATCCATTTATATAATTTAAGTTCTTTTTCATTAAAAAAAACCTCATTTTTATCTATTTTTTTTATTTTTTTAAGCTTATTTTCATTTATATCAAGAGTATCACTAAATTCAATAACAAATGCTTTTATAACTCTTTTTCCAAATGGAACTAAAACCAGATTCCCTATTTTTAATTTATTATTTAAATTTTTGGGGATTTTATAATCAAAAGTTTTATCCTTATCTTTTAAAGGAATATCAACAACTACTTTTGCATAATTAGCCATTCTCTATATCACCAGTTTTTCTATTTATTTCATAGACTGCAATAGCTCCCCCGACTAATAATACTAAATAAAAAGTATATAATCTCCAGCCAAAGGTAACAATTCCAACTAAACTTTTTGGAATAAATCCTAAAAATAATGAAGCTGCCCCAACTTCAGCAAAACCACTAGCACCTGGAGTTGGTAAATATGGCAATATTAAATAAATTATAGTTTGAATAATATATGCTTTAGTAAAATCAGGATTAAGTCCCATTCCTTTTAAAATCATAGGCATAATTAAAAATATTAGAGACCAATAAATTATAGTTAATAAAGCAGCAATAAAAAGTTTAAATTTATTATTACTTAAAATTAATAAAGATTCTCTAAACTCTTCTAATTCTCTTTTAGCTTTTACTAAGTATTTTTTGGCTTTATAGCTATTTTTAACAAATTGTTTTAGTTTATTTATACTTAAAATTAATTCAATTAATTTATCCATAACCTTTGGAATCAAAGTTAAAATTATAATAGCTGTAGAAACAACCATCCCCATTCCAAAGGCTAAATAAAATAAATAATTAGGTATAGCTCCAGCAGAAATATGCTTATTAAAAAATATTAAAAATATTGGAGTTAGAGTACCAAAGAAAAACAACCTTAATACAAATTGTATTACTACAACTGTAGAAGATTTTCCTACATTAACTCCTTTTTTATGCAAAAAATAAACTTGATAAGGGCCTCCTCCTGAAGCAAAAGGAGTTACAAAAGAAACAAATGATCCTCCTAAATAAACAATAATACTATCTAAAAGTGAGATTTTATCACCTATGGTATTTACTAAAAATTTTAATCTAAGTCCTGCAAAAAACCAATTTGTAAACATAATTACTAACATATAAAACAAATACCTATACTTAATTTTATCAATTAACTTGTCAAGTGCTTCCATATCTATAGTCAAAAAAATTATTACTGCTGAAAATATTAAACTTACTATTACTGTTAAACGCAATCCTCGTATAATTGTTTTTTTATCTATAGGTTTTTCCTTCATGAACTCACCTCATTAACATTTAAATACCGGAAGAAAACTCTTCCGGTATTGAGCTTACATTTTTTTTGCTTTCTTTTTTAATATCTCACTTTTGTCTGTTTTTTCCCAGGGTAAATCTAGATCTATTCTACCAAAATGTCCATATTTAGCAATTTTTTTATATATAGGATTCCATAAATTTAAATTTTCAATTATTTTTTTTGGTCGTAAATCAAAATTTTCCTCTACTAATTTTATTAAATTCTTTTCAGAAATATTTTTTGCTGTTCCAAAGGTTTCAACCATAATTGATAATGGTCTAGCAACTCCAATAGCATATGAAAGTTGTACTTCACAGCGATCAGCTAATCCAGCAGCTACAATATTTTTTGCTACATATCTGGCAGCATAAGCAGCAGAACGATCAACTTTTGTAGGATCTTTACCTGAAAAAGCTCCTCCACCGTGTCTAGCAGTACCACCATAAGTATCAACTATAATTTTTCTCCCTGTTAAACCACTATCACCATGGGGACCACCAATCACAAATCTACCTGTTGGATTAACATAAATTTTTGTATTTTTATCTATTAATTTTTTATTAATAACTTTGTTTATTACATGTTCGGTTAAATCTTCTTTAATTTTTTTATGAGAAATATCAGGATGATGCTGAGAAGAAATCAGTACTTTATCAACTCTAATCACCTTATTATCCTCATATTCAACTGTCACCTGAGTTTTACCATCTGGTCTAAGATAAGGAATTATTTTCTTTTTTCTAACTTCAGCTAATCTCTTAGCTAATTTATGGGCTAAAGTAATTGGTAATGGCATTAATTCAGGTGTTTCATTAGTGGCATAACCAAACATTATACCTTGATCACCAGCCCCTAATTCCCCATCTTTCATTTCAGTATCTCGCTCTTCTAAAGCCTTATTTACTCCTTGAGCTATATCACTAGATTGCTCATCTATAGCAGTAATTACAGCACAAGTTTCTCCATCAAAACCATATTTGGCCCGATCATATCCAATATCTATGATTGTTTCTCTAGCTATTTTACTAATATCTACATAACAATCTGTCGAAATTTCTCCAGATATAAGTACAAGACCTGTAGTTACAAAAGTTTCACAAGCAACTCTAGCATCTTCATCATGTTTTAAAATTTCATCAAGTATTGCATCAGATATTTGATCTGCAACTTTGTCAGGATGACCTTCAGTTACTGATTCAGAAGTAAATAGATATTTATCTGTCATTAATATCACCTTTCTTTAATACATATAGTTTAGCACATAGTCCTTTTTATGTCAAAGATTAAAAAGCCTTTCATCAAATATTATTTTCCTGCAATATCAAGTGTTTTTATCTTTAGAGAAGGTGAAGCAAAATGTCCTCTCCCTGGTAAATCTAGTTTCAAATCATTAGCAATTAACTCTATATTTTTTAACATTTCTATAAAATTTCCTGAAATTGTTATTTGCTCAACAGGGTGATCAATTTTTCCATTTTTAATATAATAACCAAAAGCCCCTAGAGAAAAATCTCCTGAAACACTATTTGCACCCGAATGTAATCCCTGTACATCCATAATTATTAAACCTTCATCTATGGAATTGATAAGCTCCTCATAAGAACGATTTCCCTCTTCAATATACATATTTGTTGGCGCAATATCAACTGAGGATTTGTGTGAACTTCTATAGGCATTACCTGTGGAATCTACTCCTGCCTTTTTAGCTGTTTTTAAATTATGCAAATAACTTTTTAATTCACCATCTTTAATAATTTCTTTTTTTCTAGTTGCAACCCCTTCACCATCAAATGGCATTGAATTAAAACCGCCTTCTAGAAATGGGTCATCAATTAAGTTTAATTTATCTGAACCAACTTTTTCACCAATTTTATCAACAAATAATGATAAACCTTTTTGTACATTTTCAGCAGATAGAGTTGAACTAAAAGTTGCTAAAATTTTAGCAGCTATATCATTTCTTAAAATTACAGGATAAGAACCTGATTTGATTGTTTTTGCTCCAAACAATGAAGTGGCTTCTTTAACAGCTTCTTTAGCTATTTTTTTAGGATCAAAACTCGAAAAGTCATCTGTAATTTGAAATTTATTTGCTGTTCGAATTTCATCATTTTCTTTAGCCACAACTGATAAGAATAAATAAGAAATATTATTTTTGAAATTTAAATCCAAATTTTTAGAATTTATTATTCCTTGCTCAAATTCTAAATCTGAATACATACAGTAATTTACTGCTTCTATTCTTTCATCTTCATCAAAGGCATATTTTTCCAGTTCTTTGACAATTTGTATTTTTTCTTCAGAATTAATATTATCTAAATCAGGATTATATAAATCTAATTTTTTATAATCTTTAGAACCTGAAAAAATTTCACCTTCTTCTTTATCAATAATTTCTGCATTTTGTTTTGCATTCTCCAACAACAAATCAATTGAATTTTCATCTATTTTCTCAGTATAAGAATAACCTAACTTTCCATTATATAATCCTCTAAAAGATAAACCTTTGTCTTCATTTATTGAATAATGATCAACTTCTTGTTGAAATACTCGCAAATCAAAACTATTTGATTCATTTATAAAAATTTCTGAACTCTCAAAACCAAAATTTTCAGCTTTATCTAATATCTTCTTCTTAAATTTTTCTAAATTCATTATTCATTCTCCTTTCTACCACCAACAGTCAATTCTGAAACACGTAAAATAGGTTGACCTAAGCCTGCTGGAATTGAACCACTTATAGAGCCACACATTCCTTCAGCTAAAGCTAAATTATTACCAAGCATATCTATTTTTTTAAGGATTTGATCTCCTTTACCTATTAAAGTTGCACCTCGAACTGGCTCAGCTATTTTTCCATCCCTGACCATATAACCTTCTCTAACATTGAAGTTAAATTCTCCAGTTGCAGGATTAACTGAACCTCCACCTAAGTATTTAGCAAAAAGACCATATTCAGTATTAGAGATTATTTCATCTTTTGTTGAATTCCCATTTGCAATAAAAGTATTTGTCATTCTAGAAGTCGGAGCAAATTTATATGATTGTCTTCTAGATGAGCCAGTAGCTTCCATATCCATTCTTCTTCCATTTAATTTATCAATCATATAACCTTTTAATATTCCATCTTCTATTAACACATTTTTTTGAGTTGGATGACCTTCGTCATCTATATTTGCTGAACCCCAGCCATTTTTTATTGTACCATCATCTATTGCTGTAATTAACTCACTTGCAACTTTTTCTCCGAGTTTATTTGCAAAAACTGAAGTGTTTTTAGCTACAGAGGTAGCCTCTAACCCATGCCCACAAGCTTCATGAAAAATTACTCCTCCAAATTCATTATCAATTATAACTGGCATTTTTCCACTTGGTGCATAATCAGCTTCTACCATTGTTACAGCTGTTCTAGCTGCTTCTCTTGCATAATTTTTAATATCCATATTTTCAAAAAATTCAAATCCTTTATGTGCACCTGGGCCATAAAAACCAGTTTGTTTTTCTCCATCTTTTGTTGCTACAGCAGAAATCATAATTCTTGAATGGACTCTTTGATCTTCAACATATAGTCCATCAGAATTAGCTATTAGTACATTTTGATTTTGATCTAAATAATTTACTACAACTTGAGATATTAAATCATGATAATTTTTTGCATAACTATTAGCTTCTTTCATAATTTCAACTTTATCTTTTTGAGTTTTTTCACCAGGATAAATTTTGATTATGTGTTTATTTTCGTATTCTTTTTTATTAAAATCTAATTTCAAATTTTTACTTTTTCCTTCTAAGGCAGCAGCTGCTTTTTTAGCAACTTTGATTAAGTTAGTTTTACTATCATCATTAGTATAAGCATAAACTGCATTTGTATCATCTAATATTCTAATTCCAACTCCATAATCTCTACCTTTATTTGCTTTTTCTATTTTTCCACTAATCATATTTATACTGTTATTTTCTTTATCTTCTACAAAAATTTCAGCAAAATCTCCTCCAGTGGAAAGAGAAGCTGAAATTACATCTTCAATAATATTTTTACTCAACATTTCTTTTATTCTCCCTTCTATGTCTCATTATTATGATTATAATACCCACTATTATCATAATAATACTTATTAACCTTGCAACCATAATACCTTGGAATAACAAGCTATCTGTTCTTATTTTTTCAATAAAAAATCTACCTGAAGAATATAAAATTAAATATAAGGCAAATACATCACCTTTTTTAATAAATTCTTTTCTTCTAAGTATTATTAAAATTAAAAAACTTAAAAAATTCCACATTGATTCATATAAAAATGCAGGATGATGATATTGTCCATTAATAAACATTTGATTTTTTATAAAATCAGGAAATTTATTAATAAATTCTAAACTTACTACTCCACCATAAGCTTCCTGATTAATAAAATTTCCCCATCTTCCTATTGCCTGCCCTAAAATAAGAGATGGTGCTAAAATATCTACTATTTTCCAAAAATCAACTTTATATTTTTTTACTAAAATTAATAGAACAATTAAACCTCCTATTATTCCACCATGAATTGCTAAGCCACCTTGCCGTATATTTAAAATTAAATTTAAATTATTTTTGTAAATAGGCCATTCAAATATCACATAATATAATCTAGCTCCAATAATTGCAGCTGGCAATCCAAAAATAACAAAATCATAAAAAAATTCTTCATTAATACCTTGTTTTTTACTTTCTCTTATTGCCAGAAAAAAGGCAATTACTACTGCTGAGCCAATTATAATTCCATACCATCTTACACCTAAACTACCAATTTTAAAAGCAACAGGATTAATTTAATACTCACCTCCAAAATTTAATTATAATTATTTTTATCTAATATAAATATTTGTAGATTTTTATTAAATTTCCTGCTTTTAACATAAAAAAATTAAAAAAATATAGAAAACCAGATGGTACTTACCATCTGGTGAAATACATTAATTTAATTTTTTTATTTTATCTAATATAATATTAGCTAATTTTGATTTTTTCATCAAAGGTAATTTTTCTTTATAATCTGAAGTAATTATAACCACTTCATTTTCATCACTTTGAAAACCTGATTCTTTTTTAGTAATATTATTTGCAATTATCATATCTAAATTTTTCTTTTTCAATTTTTCTATAGAATTATTAACAAGAGATTCACTTTCAGCAGCAAAACCAACTAAAAGTTGTCCATTTTCTTTATTACTACCTAAATCAGCTAAAATATCAGGAGTAGATTCAAATTCGATTTCTTTTAAAGATTTTTTAGACTTTTTTATTTTATTTGTACTATAATTTTTGGGTTTTAAATCAGCTACAGCAGCTGCTTTAATTATAATATCCTGTTTCTTTGCTATTTTTGTTATTTCATTTTTCATATCTTGTGCTGAGTTGATTTCAATTAAATTTACATCTAATGGAGGCGAGAGTTTTGTTGGTCCACTTATTAAGGTTACATCTGCTCCCCTATAACTTGCCATTTTAGCAAGCTCATATCCCATTTTTCCACTAGAATGATTAGTTATATAACGAACTGGATCAATTGCTTCTCTCGTTGGTCCAGCTGTAACTAAAATTTTTTTATTTGCTAAATCTTTATCTGTAACTTCTTTTTTTATATGCTCTACTAAAATTTCAGGTTCAGGTAATCTTCCTGCTCCAATATCTCCACAAGCTAAATAACCAGCTCCAGGAGTAATAATTTTATAATTTTTTTCTTTAAGATAATTAATATTATCTTGTACTATCTGATTATTATACATATTTACATTCATTGCTGGAGAAATCATAACTTTAGCTTGAGTAGCCATTATAATAGTTGTTAGTAAATCATCGGCAATTCCATTGGCAATTTTACCAATAATATTGGCTGTAGCTGGTGCTATTAAAAATAAATCTGCTTTCTTTGCTAAGGATATATGTTTTACATCAAAACTTTCTGGAGGGGTAAATAAAGTCGTTTCAACTGGTCTATGAGTTATGGAACGAAAAGTAAGAGGAGTTACAAATTCTGTGGCTGCTTCAGTCATAATAACATCGACTGTTGCCCCCATTTTTGTTAAAGTACTGGCTACCTCTACCATTTTATAGGCAGCTATTCCTCCACTTATTCCTAGGACTATATTTTTATTCATTTTCCTAGCCTCCAATTTCAATTACTTAATACTATTTTCACTATTTTTTTTATAGGTTATTTTTCCTTTTTGAATTTCTTCCAAACTTTTAGAAACTGGTTTTACACCCTTATATTCATCTAATAATTCTTGTCCTCCAGCATTTAAATGTCTTGCTCTTTTAGCTGCAAGTATTATCAAAGTATAAGTGCTATCTGCTTTTTCTTTAAGTGATTCAATAGTTACATCTGTGACCATTTAAATCAACTCCTTTTTTCTTTTTCTTTTAAAATAATTGTTTTTAATTTCTCTACTGCATTTTCAACTTTATCATTTAAAATACTATAATCATATTCTGAAATTTCATCAATTTCTTTTTTAGCATTTTTTAAACGTATTTTCTTATTTTTTTCATTTTCAGTATCTCTTTTACTAAGTCGATTTTTCAATTCTTCTAAAGAAGGAGGTTTTAGAAAAATAAAAACTGCTTCTGGGCACTTTTTCTTTACCTGTTTAGCTCCTTGAATATCTATTTCCAATATTATATCTTTACCTTCATTTAAAGATTTCTCTACATAGTCTTTTGGAGTACCATAGTAATTGTTATGTACTTTTGCACTTTCAATAAACTTATTTTTTTCTTTCATTTTATTAAATTTTTCCTCAGAAATAAAAAAATAATCTTCCCCATCTATTTCTCCTGGCCTGGGATCTCTTGTTGTAGCAGAAACAGAATATTCAACTTCTCTAAAGTCTTCCATCAAAGCATCTAATACAGTACCCTTACCTACACCAGAGGGCCCTGAGAGAACAAATAATATTCCCTTTCTCATAAGAGCACCTCCTTATTTTTCTTTATTATCATCTAATCTATGTGAGACTGTTTCTGGTTGTATAGCAGATAATACTACATGATCACTATCAGTAATTATCACTGCTCTTGTCCTTCTACCATAAGTTGCATCAATCAACATTCCTCGTTCTCTAGCTTCCTGTACAATTCTTTTTATTGGAGCAGATTCAGGACTTACCACTGCAATTACTCTATTTCCTGCCACAATGTTTCCAAAACCTATATTAATTAAATTTACATCCATTTCTATCTTCCTCCTATATTTATTTGTAAATATTTATTTAATATATCTATTTTTAATTATGATATCACAGTATAGATACTTTGACAAGGTATAAGCCTTCAGCTTTCTAAATAACTATCAATTATTTTTCTTAAAGAAAAACTCTAAAATAATTGTTGGAATAAGTGAAAAAGCAATAACATATAGCCACTGATTTAAAGACAATATTTGAGTTTTAAAAAGCATTGATAGCTGCGGTATATATATAACAGCAATTTGCATTAAAGCAGAAATAATAACTGAAAAAATTAAGAAAATATTACTTAGAGGATTTACTAACCAAAAATAATTGTTTTCTGATCTACAACTAAAAACAAAAACTAATTGAGAAAAAACTAATACAGAAAAAGCCATAGTTCTAGCAAGGTTAATACTTAGATTCAGTCTAAATAATGCTAATAAAAAAATTAAAAAAGTACTAAAACCAATAAATGCTCCTTGCCAAATAATTCTATTCAACATAGAACCTGCTAAAATATGTTCATCAGATTTCCTAGGTGACTTTTCCATAACTTTATCATTATTATCTTCTACTCCTAAAGCAAGAGCAGGTAAACCATCTGTTACTAAATTTACCCATAAAATCTGTATAGCTAAAAGTGGTATAGGAAGACCAGTGCATATTCCTAAAAATATTGCCAATAATTCACCTATATTACATGATAACAAATATTTAATGAATTTTCTAATATTATTGTAAATTTTTCTACCTTCTTCAATTGCAGCAACAATTGTACTAAAATTATCATCAGTCAAAATCAAAGAAGCAACCTCACGGCTCACATCACTCCCGCTTTTTCCCATTGCTATACCTATATCTGCTTTTTGTAAAGCTGGAGCATCATTTACTCCATCTCCCGTCATTGCAACTATTTCATTTCTTGCCTGTAAAGCTTTAACAATTCTCAATTTATTTTTAGGATTTATTCTAGCAAATACTCTTCTATTTTTTACCAAAGTATTAAGTTGCTTATCTGTAAGTTCATCAAAATTATTTCCATCAACTACTTGATCATATTCTCCTATAATTCCAACTTTTTTTGCAATAACCTTTGCAGTTAAAGGATGATCCCCTGTTACCATTATTGATCTAATACCAGCTAATTTACATTTTTGTACTGCTTCAAAAACTTCTTCACGAGGTGGATCCATTAAAGCAAAAAATCCTATAAAAATCAAATCATTTTCATGTTTTTCTAAATTATTACTTTTTACTTTTTTATTGATCTCTTTATATGCTACAGCTATAATTCTCAATGCATCATTTGCCATTACTTCAGATGAACTAATAATCTCTTCTTTAATATTTTTATTTATTTTATGTTTAACTCCATTTATTTGTATATAAGTAGATTTACTTAAAATAGTTTCTACTGCTCCTTTTATCCATAATTCCTTTTTATTTTTATTTTTAACTAAGATTGACATTCTTCTTTTAGCTGAATCAAATTCATTTTCCTTAATAATTTTTGTATTTTTGCTAAATTCATTTAAATCAAAGTTAAGTTTATATAAAACTCTTATTAAAGCCTTATCTGTTGGGTCTCCAATTAAATTTGGGATTTTATTATCATTTACAAAAATATTACGTATTTTAGTAAAAGTGCTTTTATCACCTTTGTTTTTTATTTCAC
>JBNJDL010000054.1:0-11748 GCA_051744825.1 Bacillota bacterium
TATTCTTTCTCTAGCAGTCATTTTTCCGCGATCATGCTGCTTTTTTATTCTCTTTTCTCCACCACCAAGTTCAATTTTCTTTTTCTTATTTTTTAATTCTTCATGACTTTCTTTATGAGACATTATTTGTCCCCCTCTCCTAGTGGTTCACATAATTCAAGCAAGACTCCATTAGTTGATTTTGGGTGGACAAAAATAATTTTCATATTATCTGCACCTTTAGTAGGTTTATCACCAATAAATCTTGCTCCCTTTTCTTTCATATCTTCTATTTTTGCTTCAATATCTTCCACCTCTATTGCCATATGATGGATACCTTCACCTTTTTTAGCAATGAATTTTGCAATAGGGCTTTCATCATTAAGAGGTTCTAATAACTCGATTTTTGTTTCACCAGTTTTAAAAAATGCAATACTTACTCCTTGAGATTTAACAGTTTCTACACTTAATTTTTCTAATCCTAAAATATCCTCATAAAAACTCATTGTTTTTTCTAGGTCTTTAACTGCAATCCCAATATGTTCTACTTTTTTATTACGCAAAACCTACACCTCCTTATATTTAACTAAATTATTCTTTTATTATTTGCTAATTTTAATCTTTCCTTCAAGTAATTCTTCAGCAGCTGTATATGGGTCCTCTTTTACTTCTTTTATCTTTTCCATCTTATTAGAAAAATCATTAGACAATTTAATTGGATTTACAATTTCTGCTAAAACTTTTTCTTCTAATAAATTAATTAGCTGCCTTTTCATTACTTCTTCTCTTTTATTTTCTAAAAGCTTAGTTTCTTTTAAGTAATTTTTGTGCTCATCAATTTTTTCTGTAAGTTCTTTGACTCCCTCTTTTTTGGGAGCAACAGTTTTCACTATAGGTGGCTCCCAACCTTTTTTATCAGCTAAATCAATCATTTGCTCTAAGGTCAAAAGCATTTTTTCTACTCCAGGTCTATCTGACTTATTAAGTACAAAAATATCTCCGACTTCCATTAATCCAGCTTTGAAAGTCTGTATTTCATCTCCAGCTTCTGGTACAGTTACAACTAGGGTCGTATCAGCTAAATCTACAATATCAACTTCATTTTGCCCTACTCCTACTGTTTCTATTAAAATATAATCATAGCCAGCAGCAGATAAGAGCAAAACTGTATCATAAATTGCTGGATTGAGGCCACCAAGACTTCCTCTAGTAGCCATACTACGGATAAAGACTCCTCTATCAACACTAATATTGCTCATTCTTATTCTGTCTCCCAGCAGGGCTCCCCCACTAAATTGACTTGTGGGGTCAATAGCAATAACTGCTACTTTGTAGCCCTTTTCTCTCCACTGAGAAACAATTTTATCTGTCAAAGTACTTTTGCCTGAACCTGGAGGACCTGTAATACCAACTAAATAGGCCAATGAAGTCTGATCATAAATTCTTTTTAATAACTCAAAACCTTTATCTCTTTCATTTTCTACTATAGTAATTGCCTGGGCTATTTTTCTTTCACTACCATTTTTTATTCCTTCTATAATTTCTTCCATTATATTTCCCCCAGTACTTCTAGTTTACATTTTCTTCTATAAAGTCAACTATTTCTTTGATTGGAGTTCCAGGAGTAAAGATACCTTCAATTCCAAGATCTCTAAGGAAATCATGGTCATCTTCAGGTATAATTCCACCTGAAATAACTAAAACATCTTCTGCTCCTTCTTTTTTAAGAAGTTCCATTACCTCAGGAAAAAGGTGTTTATGTGCTCCAGAAAGAATACTTAATCCTATTACATCTACATCTTCTTGAATTGCTGCCCTTACTATATCTTCAGGAGTTTTTCTTAATCCAGTATAAACAACTTCCATCCCGGCCTCTTTAAGACCACGAGCAATCACCTTTGCTCCTCTATCATGACCATCAAGACCTGGTTTTGCTATAAGTACTTTTATTCTTTTATCAGCCATAACTAACCTCCTAACTAAAAGTTTTGAGCTTCATATTCGCCATATACATCACGTAAAACATTACTGATTTCACCAAGACTTGCATATACTTTAACAGCATCAACTATTGGATACATAACATTATCTCCATTTTCTGCTGCTTTACGAACTTCCTCTAAGGCTTTTTCAACTGCATCATTATCTCTTTCATTTTTAACTTTTTCAAGCTTTTCTTTTTGTGCTTCTTCAACTTTTTCATCAACTTTTAGTATATCTGCCTTAGCTTTTTCATCTTCTTCAGTAAATTTATTTACACCAACAACAACTCTTTCTTCTTCTTCAATTTTCTTTTGATGTTTATAAGCACTATCCTGAATCTCACGTTGCACATAACCAGCTTCTATTGCCTCAGCCATGCCACCATAATCATCAATTTTTGCAATATATTCTTTAGCTTCTTCTACAAATCTATCAGTCATATTTTCAATATAATATGAACCTGCTAGAGGATCTATTGTATCTGCAACTCCACTTTCATGGGCAATTAATTGTTGTGTTCTAAGCGCAATTTTTACAGATTCTTCTGTTGGTAAACTTAAGGCTTCATCATAAGAGTTAGTGTGTAATGATTGTGTTCCACCTAAGGCTGCAGCAAGCGCCTGAATTGTAACTCTCATAATATTATTCATTGGCTGCTGTGCAGTTAAAGCAGCTCCAGCTGTTTGTGTGTGGAATCTTAACATCTTAGACTTATCCTTTTTAGCTCCAAATCTTTCTTCCATTATTTCTGCCCAAAGTCTTCTAGCAGCTCTAAATTTAGCTACCTCTTCTAAAAGGTTCATTTGAGCATTGAAGAAAAATGATAATCTTGGTGCAAAGTCATCAACATCCATACCAATATCTACTGCTTTTTGCACATATTCTATTCCATCTGCAATAGTAAAGGCTAATTCCTGTATTGCATCTGAACCTGCTTCTCTTATGTGATACCCACTAATACTTATTGTGTTCCAGCGTGGGGTGTTTTCAGAACAGTATTCAAAAATATCTGTAATTAATTTTAGAGATTCTTCTGGTGGATAAATATATGTTCCACGAGCTATATATTCTTTTAAAATATCATTTTGAATTGTACCTGCAATTTCTTCAGGGTCTACCCCCTGCTTTTCAGCTACTGCAATATACATAGCCAATAAGACTCCTGCAGGTGCATTAATTGTCATAGAAGTACTTACCTTATCTAAAGGTATTTTATTAAATAAGGTTTCCATATCTGCTAGAGTATCAATAGCAACTCCAACTTTCCCAACTTCCCCTTGAGCAAGGGAATTATCTGAATCATAACCAATTTGAGTAGGCAAATCAAAAGCAACACTCAAACCAGTCTGCCCCTGTTCTAAAAGATAGCGAAATCTCTTATTTGTTTCTTCAGCTGTACCAAAGCCTGCATATTGGCGCATTGTCCATAATCGGCTTCGATACATAGTTGGATATACCCCTCTTGTAAATGGATATTGTCCTGGGAAACCAATATCTTCTACAGGGTCAATATCTTCTATATCACTTTGAGTATAGAGAGGATCTAATTCAACTCCTGAGTCTGTTTTAAAAACATCTTTTCTTTCTCCAAAGGAATCTACTGTTTTCTTATATTTTCCTTCTCTCCATTTTTTCTCTTCATTTTTGTAATCACTCATATAACAGATCTTCCCCCTTTTTATTTTACTAAGTTTTGACCTAATTCAAAGGCCTTTGTGTTAAGTTCCACTGTATCTTCAGGAACTCTATCTTTAATTGCTTCTTTTAAATTTTTGGTTGAAATTTGATTAACATAATTATCAATAACTCCTAATACTACAATATTTGCAGTTAATCTCATACCTACATCTTCAATAGCTGTTTTCATTATAGGAAGAGAAAGAATATTATCTTTTATATCTTCTTTAGCACTAGAAGTATCTATTCTTTCATCTACAATTAATACTCCATCATCTTTTAATTCTGAACCATATTTATCAAAAGCTTCCTGGGTCAGACAGAGAAGGCAATCTGGCTCAATAACTTTTGGATAATCTATTACTTCATCACTCATAACAACCTCTGCTCTACTTGCTCCACCTCTTGACTCAGGGCCATAAGATTGAGTTTGAGTAACATTTAATCCTTCTACATCTAAAGCTGCCTCTGCCAGGATTATTCCAGCAAGAATCATCCCCTGGCCACCAGCTCCACTTAGTCTAATTTCATATCTAGCCATTATTCTCCCTCCTCTTTTAGATCATCGATAATTTTTTGATAACGAGCAGTATATTCTTCTTCAGGCTTTGATTCTTGTTTAAGAATTCCTACAGGGAATTTATCTTCTTTTTCTTCATCAGATAGCTGCTCCCATTTTTTGGAATTAACAGTGATTTCATCCTGCCATTCAAGCATATCAACAGGTCCACCTATTTTATTTCTTTTACCAAAGTTAACTGGACATTGAGTGAAGGTTTCTATAAAGGAGAATCCTTTATGGTTTAAACCTTCTCTATATAATTTAACTAATTGACGAGGACTTGAAGTTGTTCCTCTTGCTACATAAGAAGCTCCTGCAGATTTTGTTAAATCACATAAATCAAAATTCTGATCAACATTTCCATAAGGAGCAGTAGTTCCAGTAGCCCCTGTTGGAGTCATAGGAGAATACTGTCCTCCAGTCATACCATAAATTTGATTATTAAACAATACTACCGTCAAATCAATATTTCTACGACAGCCATGAATTAAATGATTACCACCAATAGCTGCTCCATCACCATCTCCTGTAAGCACAATTACATTTAATTCTGGATTAGCTAATTTTACTCCTGTAGCAAAGGCAATTGCTCTACCATGAGTTGTGTGTAGAGTATCAAAATCAAGATAACCAGTAGCTCTACCAGAACAGCCTATTCCAGAAACTACAACTGTTTTATCAGGATCTATATCTGTATCATCTATAGCTCTAACTAAATTACTTAAAATTGTTCCATGCCCACAACCTGGACACCAAATATGTGGCAATTTATCTGAACGTAAATATTTTTCTACATCTACTCCCATTTACTTAACCCCCTTTAACTCAGCTAATACATGTTCAGGCTTAATTAAGGTTCCATCATATCTATTTATACCTACAACCTCAGCTTTACCAGCTACATGTCTTTCAACTTCTCTAATTAGTTGACCTTGATTTAATTCAGGAACTATAATTTTATCAGCTTTTTCAGCAATTTCTTTAATCTTTTCATCAGCAAATGGCCAGATTGTTTTTAGCTTTAACCAACCAGCCTTAATTCCTTCTTCTCTAGCTTCATTTACAGCACTTATTGCTGAACGAACAGTTGAGCCATAACTTACTACAACAACATTATCTTCATCGCGAATATCTTCGTCAAGTAGAATAATGTCATCTTTATTTTCTTCAATTTTTGCAGTTAGTCTATCCATTAATCTTTTTGCATCCTCAGTTGTACCTCTTGGAAAACCAGTTTTATCATGGAAAAGACCAGTAGTATGATAACGATAACCTGTTCCATAGTCAGGCATTGGTGGCACATTATCTTCAGTCCATTCATAAGGATTGAAGTTTTCTTTATCTGTACCATCAGGTCTTTTTCTATCTACAATTTCTAATTCATCACTTCCAGGAATAGAAACTTTTTCTCTCATATGGCCAACAATTTCATCTAATAATAAGATTACTGGTTGACGATATTTTTCTGCAAAATTAAAAGCCTTTACAGTCAAATCAAAAGTTTCTTTAACTGAACTAGGTGAAAGAGCTATAATTGGGTGATCTCCATGAGTACCCCATTTAGCTTGCATTACATCACCTTGTGATGGAGAAGTTGGTAAACCGGTAGAAGGTCCAACTCTCTGTACATCAACAACTACTAAGGGAGATTCAACCATTACTGCCAATCCTAAATTTTCTTGTTTTAAAGAAAATCCTGGACCACTTGTTGCTGTTATCGATTTTTTGCCACTTAGTGAGCCACCAATTGCACATGCAATTCCAGCTAATTCATCTTCCATCTGTATAAATTTTCCACCCACTTTAGGAAGTTCTTCAGCAAAACCTTCAGCAACTTCTGAAGCTGGAGTTATTGGATAACCAGCAAAAAACTCAGCACCTACTGCCATTCCACCTTCAACTACTGCCATATCTCCTTGAAGTAAAATATTTTTCTTTTCTTCTCTCATTTATTTTTTCACCACCTTAAGTACAAAATCTGGACAACTTAATTCACAATTTTCACAGCCTATACAACTATCAATATCAGCAATTTCTACTCTGTCCTGCCCTAATTTCAAGACATCTGTTGGACAAACACTAACACATATTCCACACCTTTTACACCAACTAGGGTTTTTTAGTTCAACTTTTTCTCCTTTAGCCATCAAATCATCCCCTCTTTATTATTTTATAAAAATGATTTTTTAAAACTATTTTTAAAATTTAAGAAAAATTTTTTTAACCTAATTATACATTTCAATGGATAATATTTTTAACCTTTAGTAAATTTTTTTGGTTTATCGCATAATTTTTAGGAAATTATTTTGTTTTGTATTTTTGTATACAATAAAATAATGACTTAAGATAAGTGTTTTTCTAAACTCTTAGAAATAGTTTTTTCAGCACGCAATTTATGTTTAAATGCTAATTCAGCAACTTTTTTACCTTCTCGATTTTTTATTAAATCAAAAATCTTCATATGCTCTTCTGAAGCTTTAATAAATCGACTTTTGTATTTATAAAAAGAAAAGTAGGCATATCTTAGATGTTTTCCTTCAATTTCATCATAAATTTTTAAGAAGATTTGATTATTATAAATATTTAATAATTCTTTATGAAATTCTACATTTAATTCATTATATTCTTTTAAATAGCGTTTTTTGATTTTTTCACTATCATTATTTTTTTCTCTATTATAGCCAATTTTTATTCTCTGTACTATTTTTTCTAATTGATCTAAATCTCCTTCTTCCCAACTATCAGTTATGTTTTCAAGAACTACAGATTCTAAAACCCTCTCTGTCTCATACATATCCTCTAATTCTTCAATTGATAATTCACTTACTCTAACTCCACTTCCTAAATTTTTTGTCAAAAAACCTTCAAATTCTAAAAGTTTTAATGCTTCCCTTAATGGAGTACGACTAATTTCTAATCTCTTGGCTAAATCACTTTCAATTAGCCTGTCTCCAGGTGCTAATTCTCCTGTTATGATTTCATCTTTTATTATATCATAAACAATATCTGAAGTAGAGCCTTTCATCTTGGTAATATTTTTCATAATCCTCACCTACCAGCCTTAGTAACTTAATTCTGTATTTTTGTATACAATTGAATATAAAAATATATATAAACAACTTTGCTTGAAGAATATCACAAATAAAATCAATTGTCAAAATATTTAAATTAAAAATATTTCCTTATCTTTTTCTAGATAATTTTCTTCTTTAAGTTTTTCTACCCCCTTCTCTGTTATAACAGTGCCTGCCCGACCTTTTTTAATTTCTACAAATTCTTTATCTTCAAGAGAATGAAGCAATTCTCTTGTTTCCATTTCTGAGATTTTAAAAAATACTTTTGTAAAAACATTAGTTAAAGATCTTCTTCCTGTATTTTTATTAGCTTCTGAGCGATAAAATAATATTTTTAACAATAACATCTCAATTTCTTTTTCTTTTTGACTATAAAATTTTTTCTTTTTTAAATAAGCAGGTAATTTGGCAAAAGATAATTCTCCAGAAAAAACAGTAGTAATATATTCTAGCACATTTTTAAGTTCTCTAGCATTTCCTGGCCATGAATAATTCTTATAAAAGACTTCAAAATCTTTAACCAACTCTCTATCATTATTTTGCTTTTTTAAAAAATGTTCAATCAAAAGTGGAATATCTTTTTTTCTTTCAGCAAGTGAAGGCAAATTAACTTGAAAAACATTTAATCTATAAAATAAATCTTTTCTAAAATCTCCTTCTTTTACTTGTTTTAATAAATTTTTATTAGTTGCTGCAATAACTCTTACATCTACAGAAATAACAGAATTACCTCCAACCCTCATAATTTCTTTTTCTTCTAAAACCCTGAGAAGTCTGGCCTGTAAATTGAGAGGCATATCACCTATTTCATCTAAAAATAATGTTCCCTTATCTGCTCTTTCAAAAAGGCCTATTTTCCCACCTTTTTTTGCACCTGTAAATGCTCCTTCTTCATAACCAAATAATTCTGATTCTAAAAGATTTTCAGGTAAAGTAGCACAATTAACCGCAACAAAAGGTTTTGAAGAACGGTGAGAATAGTTATGTATTGCTCCAGCAAACATTTCTTTCCCAGTTCCACTATCACCTAATAAAAGTACTGTAGAATTTGATAGGGAAATTTTTCTAGAAATTCTTCGTGCCTCATTAATGCGTGGATCTTTACCGACTATATCAGAAAAACTATAATCAGATTGATGGCCTTTACCAACTATTTTTTTGTGTATTTTTTGTTGTACTTCAACCATTTCATTGTATAAACGAAAAATAATTACTTTTCCATAAAAATCTCCACTAAATTTTACCTTTTTTAAACTAAAAACTAAATCTCTACCATGATATTTTAATAATTCTTCAGACTTTTCTTCATTTGTTAAAAGAAAATCTAATTCAAAATTGTTTTTTGCCAATTTATCTATTCTTTTACCCTGCCATGGCTCTTTTTTTATATTTAAAATTTCCTCTGCTTTATTATTAATTAACTCAATTCTTTCATCTCCATCTGTAACTATAACTCCACTACCAATTTCATCTAATAACAATTTATATTGATTTAAAAGAACTCTCCTATTTTGCCAGGCATATTCAAAGCCATACCAAAAGGTAGGCACCTTTAATAAATATTTTTTTATAATTTCTTCTGATCTTTGATTATCCACTCTTAATATTGATAAAATATCTAAAATATTGGAAATATCAAAAACTCTATCCCCAATCAAAATATTTTTAGCTTCAATATTAGAAAGAAAATCATAGGGCTCATCTTCAGGAATAATTATATACTCTATATCTTCAGGATAATCTTCTTTCTCCTCATAATAAGGATATAACTCTAAATCAGTAACACCTAGTTGATAAATCAAAGCCATTGTTTCATTGGCCATATATTGATTAATATTTGTAACTAAAACTTTTTTCCCAGAAGGTATTTCTTTTATTTTTCTTAAAGCTTGACGGGTTATTGTTCTTTTCATCATCAAAGTAGGAGCATCACACTTTATAGTATAAATTAAATTATTTAATATTTCTGGATCAGTATATAAAATTAAATCTGTATCATAAATAGGAGGTACTGGCTCCATTTCCATATGTCTATATTCAACTTCAATAATATCACCAAAAATATTTTTTAATTCACTTACAAAAAATTCTGATATATCCTTAGCTATAGCCAAAATAGTAATTTTTTTAATTAAAATCACCTCTCTTCTATTTGTAATTAACTTAAGTATATCATAAAATCGAATTAATGGGAAATATATATATTCATTTTATTTCTATCCCATTTATTTATATCAACTTGCTGTTATTATAGTCTTTAACTCTGGCATAACTTATGCATCTTTTATAGTATGAAAATTATTAATAATGAAAATCTAATTTTATAAAATATAAGGAGGAGTTTAAATGTTTAATAATTATGAAGGTTTAGTAGAATATGTTAAAGATAATGAAATTAAGATGTTAGATTTTAAAATTCCAGAATTAACTGGAGGTTTTAGACATCTAACTGTACCAGCCCAGAGACTTTCTCCAGAATTATTTGAAGAAGGTTTTGGATTTGATGGTTCAAACTATGGTTATGCTGATATTGAATCTAGTGATATGGTCTTTATTCCTGACTATACTACTGCATTTTTAGATCCTTTCTGGGAAAAAGCTACTTTAAGTTTCTTAGGTGGAATTTTTGAAATAACTGATGATGGTAAAAAACCATTTATTAATGACTCAAGAACAATCTTAAATAGAGCCTTAAATTACATGGAAGATAATGATATTGCAGACCAATTTATTCTTGGACCAGAATTTGAATACTATATCTTAGACCATGTAAGTTTTTGGAATGAAGCAAATTCTTCTGGTTATAATGTTGATTCTTTTCAATCTGCCTGGAATAGTGATGAATTAGAAGATAACTTAGGTTATAAAGTTGGACATGAAGATGGCTATCACCGTGATGCACCTTATGATAAATTCCGTGACCTTCGCTCTGATATTTCTCTTGAATTAGAAAAACTAGGTATAGATGTTAAATATCATCACCATGAAGTAGGTGGACCAGGACAACACGAAATAGAAACTACTAGAGATGATGCGCGCAAAATGGGCGATGCCTCAATGCTAATTAAATATTTTGTAAAAAATATGGCTTATAAAAGAGGAACAACAGCAACCTTTATGCCTAAACCTATTTTTGGTGAAGCAGGGAATGGCTTCCACGTACACATGCAATTATTTAAAGAAGGTAAGTCTATTTTCAATGGTCCTGATTCAAATTATGCTGGTCTTTCTGAAACTGCCCTTCATTTCATGGGAGGAGTTTTAAAACATACTCCAGCACTTATGGGAATAACTGCTCCAAGTACAAATTCCTATAAAAGATTAGTTAAAGGTTACGAAGCTCCAGTAGCTATTTGTTTTGCAACTTCTAATCGTTCTGCAGTTGTAAGAATTCCTGGTTATGCTACTGCTCCTGAGAAAAAGCGTTTTGAATTCCGTCCTAGTGATGCTGCAGGTAATCCTTATTTAACCTTTGCTGCTCTTCTTATGGCCGGTATTGATGGTATTGAAAACAAAATTGATCCAACTGCTGAAGGCTTTGGACCTATTGATCAAAATGTTTATGAAATGGATAAAGAAAAAGCAGAACTTGAATTCTTACCAGGTAGCTTAAATGAAGCTTTAGATGCTCTAAAAGAAGATCATGACTTCTTAATGAGAGGTAATATTTTTACTAAAGAACTTATAGATAGCTGGATTAATATTAAGAAAAACGAAAGTGAAAAAGTAAAAATAATGCCTAATCCAAAAGAATATGAAATGTATTTTGATGTGTAAAATCAACTCTAAAAGGCCAGGCTTTCCCTGGCCTTTTTTCTTTTATTATAATATTTCTTGTAATTCAACTTCATATTCTTCTCCCTCAACTTTTATTTTATAACTTTTAGTTGGAGACAACTCTTCTTTTTGTAACTCAAGCTTTTTATAAACTTCTTCTCTCTTTTTTAATAAATTATGAGCTTCGCTTAAACTCACTTTTTTAAAAGTAATTAAATCTCCTGGCTTTTTTTGAGAAAGAATATCTAAATCAACTGAAATCACTGTAGCAATCTTTGTATAACCACCTGTAGTTTGTCTATCTGCTAACATAATTATTGCTTTTCCATCACCAGAAATCTGAACTGAACCTGGAGCGATTCCATCAGAAATTATATCAGCTCCATCTTTATGTTCTATTTCTTCTCCTTTTAATCTATAACCCATGCGATCAGCCTGAGAACTTACTTTAAAATCTTCTTTTAAGAAATCAGTAATTCCTTTATTAGTAAAATAATCATCTTGTGGACCCATTATTACTCTAATTTCTTTTTGAGAAAAATCCGGAAAATCATTTTGTTTTATTGTTTTTTTATTAAAATCTTTTTTATCAATTTTCCTTTTTGCGTTGAGCTGATCTCTTTTTTTTAATTTTCTACCTTCATATCCACCTAGCTCACCTCTTAAATAAGTAGAGCGGCTTCCCATAATTTCAGG
>JBNJDL010000055.1:0-11633 GCA_051744825.1 Bacillota bacterium
ACTTCATCTATAAAAGCTTTATAATTAAAAGCATAGCTGAAAGCTTTTCTAATATTTTTATCAGCAAAGAAATCATCAGGTATTCCTTTTCCATCTAATTTTCCACTACCTATATAATCATTACCATCAGTATTGATTTCCCAATTCATAACTCCTACGGTGTTTTCCAGAGCAGGAATATCAGTATTCACTTTAATATCTTCTCTATCTTCAAACTGTGAAACTTGAGCTGGAGGAACATAGATCATATCAGCGTCTCCTTCATCAATCATTAATTGACGAGTACTAAATTCATCAATTGATCTAATAATAGCTGTCTCAAAATTTGCAGCTTCTCTCCAGTAATTTTCATTTCTTTTAAGTATTACTTTTTGCCCATTATCCCACTCTTCTAAAGTAAAAGGACCAGTTCCCATCATCACATCAAAAAGTGGGTCTTCTTCTTTTGAAGGGTCATGATACTCAGCTATAGTTTCTGCCTTTCCATCCCAGGCACCTTGCTCTATAGACCATTCTTTATCTATTATTGAAGTAATGGTCATACCATGGGCTACAATATTTAAAAATGGTGGATATGGTTTTGCTAATTTAAATGTTATCTTATTACCATCAATTGAAATACTTTCATCCATTTTTTCATAAACAGCTGCAGATTCTTCAGAATTTAATTTTTTTGGATCCTCTTTTCCAAACATATCTTCTGTTAATCCACTTAAGCTTTTATAATCTAAAAGAGGTTTTAACACTGTCCATGAAGGTCCACCAGTTCTATCAAATACCATAGCTCTCATAAAACTATATTTTACATCTTCTGGAGTTAAATCATTACCATTGCTAAATTCAATATCTTCTTTGAGTTCAAATGTATATTCTGTACCCTCTTCGTTAATTAAACCATTATCCTTTGAAGGTACTTCTTTAACAAGTAAAGGTTTAAATTCATCAACACTTTCACCATCATAAGCAATTAGATTTTCATAAACTTGATAAATTATTTCATTACTTGAAGTGTCATAAGAATAATGTGGGTCTAATGTGTCTTGATTACCAGTTGTCACATAAGTAAAAGTCTCAGGATTTTCAACTTCAGCATTAATGGTACTGCCTCCAACTATTAGAAAAACTCCTATCATAATTAATGTTATAATTTTTTTGTTCATATTACTTTATTCCTCCTTTTAATTTTACTCCCTAATTCCTACTCTTATTTTTTATTGCTGTTATTGTAACATCTATTGCATAAATTTCAACAGTAAATTTAGTTTTTTATCAATTTAACGGGCTAATATCTTAAATTCTTTATTTTCTAATTTTTTTTAATATTTTATTTTTTAAAGTATAAAAATCCAGGCTCTTTAAATAGAGCCTGGATTTTATTAAATTAACTTTATTTTATTTTACATTTCTCAAACTTCAAATTTATCAATTAATCCATTGAGACGAACTGCCATATTTTCGAGTTCATCAGCCGAAGCAGAAATTTCTTCTACAGTAGCACTTTGCTCTTCTGCTAAAGCAGAAACTTCTTCAGCACTTGCTGAGTTATTTTCTAAGGAACTACTTACTGAATCAATAGAATGGTTTATAGTATCAATTACTTCATCTAAGTCTTCAGCAAATTCTTTCATTTCCACTATTTGTTTTTGAGTTTTATTAGAGGCTTTTACCATTTGATTTAATGAATCTCCAGCCTGATTTATAATTTTAATTTGCTTTTCAACTTCTTCAATATTAGTATCCATTGAATTTACAGTAGCAGTAGTTTCTGATTGAATATCCTCTATTAAACTACTTATCTTAGTAGTAACTTCTGAGGATTCTTCTGCTAATTGTCTTACCTCTTCAGCTACAACTGAGAAGCCACTACCCTTTTCTCCTGCTCTAGCAGCTTCAATAGCAGCATTTAAGGCAAGTAAATTGGTTTGATTAGAAATACCTTCTATCATATCAACCATATCTCCAATTTCTTCTGAGCGCTTACCTAATTTCTCTATAGCTTCAGTAGCAAAGTTAACAGTTTCGCTCACTACATCGAGTTGCTCTATAGCTTGATGTAAAGCTTTATTACCCTCTTCTGCACTTTCTGAAGTATCATCAGCTAATTCTAAACTCTTATCGACATTTTCTTTGAGAACATCTCCACCCTCATCAAGTTGATTTGCAACTTCCTGTAGTTTATTTACTTCAACATTAATATCTTCACTACCTTCTGCAACTTCTGTAATACTATGAGCAATTTCTTCTGAGCCATGTCCAGTTTCTTCAGAAACAGTATTCAAGTCTTCAGCTGCAGTTAAAACAGCATCTGAGTTGTCATCAATATTACTTACTAATTTCCTTAATGTTTTAATCATATTATTAAAAGAATCTACTAAATTACCAATTTCATCTGTTTTATTTGTCTCTACTTTATTTCTCAAGTCCCCATTAGCAACTTTTTCTGCCTGCTCATTTAAATCATTTATTGGACCAACAGTACTCTTAGTTAATAAGTAGGCTATTAAAGCAGATAAAAGCAGAGTAATTATAACTACAACTAAGAATATAGTATCTGAAAACTCCATTAATTGATTTTTTTCCACTTTCATTTCATCTATTTCAGCTTCTGTTAAAGATATTATTTCACCTAAATGTCCTCTAACAGAATTTAAGCTAGGCTTTACATCTTCATTAAAAACTCTAAGAGCCTCTTCTTCATTTCCGGATTCATATAAATCTACTACTTCCTTACCTGTACTATGTAATTTAGTATGTGGCTCTTCTAAAGCTTCAAATTCTTCTTGAAAATAATCTTTAGGACTAAAGTCATAATACCACTGACCTAAATTACATTCAGTTTCATCGCCAAGACTTGGAGCCTCTCCTCCTGCAAACATATCATAAATGCTCATCATCCATAAGTGATGATCTATTTCTAGATTGCTTAAACGCAATTGTAAATCTTGCATGTCCATTATTTCTTCTTCCATCTCAATTACTTTATGAGTATAATAATACTCAATAAAACTGGCTATTCCAAATAAAAGTATAATAAGTAAAAAGGCTAGAACAAATTTAGCAAATATGGAACTTTTAATTTTTTTTATCATGGTTTTCCCCCCAATATCTATTTTTTTGTTATTTTTTCATCGGCTCTAAAAAAAGCCGTTATTTTATTTCCTTTTTTATTAAACTCTAAATCATCTGAGACTTCTTTTATCATTTTTAGTCCTCTTCCCTTTTCATCAAAACAAGGTTTCATTTCCAAATCACAATTTTTCCAATCAAAACCTAAACCTTTATCTTTTACACTAAAAATAATTAGCTCCTCTTTTATTTTTAAAATAATTTTAATTTTTTCTTCATTTAAAGTTTCTTCATCTCTAGAAACAAAACCGTGTTCAATAGCATTTGCTAACATTTCTCTAGCAGTTAATTCAATTCGAAAATCAAAATTATCTATTTTTATATTATAAGAATTTAGGATTTCAAATAAATTTTCTATAAATAATGGAATACTTTCTGCTTCATATTTAATTTTAAATTCTTTTTTTTCAATTAAAGTTCCCATATGCTTTACACCTCTACTATCTACTCTCTACTAATTATTTCTTAAATAATCAAAACCTTCTTCAAGATTATCAAAAATTTTAATAATATCTGAAATTTTAGTAATTTCAAATCCTTGTTTGATCTTCTCATTAGCATTTACAATAATTAAATTTCCACTACGCTCACGCATAAATTTAAATATTGATAAAATAAAACCAATACCTGAACTATCAATATAAGCTACATTTTCTAAATTAATAATCAATTTTTTATAATCTGTTTTAGAAATTTTTTCTTTAGCTTCTTCTTTTAATGGATTTGAATTGTCAAATGTTATTTCTCCATCATATTTTAATATTGCTATCTCTTTATTTTCAGTATCAAAATTAAGTAAATCTCCACCCATTTTTACCACCTCTTTATTTTTATTTTTTGAAAATAGCTAAATAAATTCTATTTTTATCTTTATTACAACTAAAATAGACATTATCCTCTGAAAAAGAAATTTCTCCATCCTTAAAAATATTCATATATTTTATTAAAACAATTTCAGTATAATTATTTAAAATTTCATCCCAGGAAAAATTATTAGACCTCACTTCAAAACCAAGCATTAACACTGATTTATTATTTAAAAACTTTATTTTCATTTTATTAGCTAATAATTCTTCAGAATGTTTTAAAAATAAATCTGAAATTATTTTATTAAAATCTTTATAAACCTTTTTAGCTAAAAAATCTCTTTCATTCTTAATTTCTTTTTTTAATTTTTCATATACTATTTGCAAATCATTATCCTTTTTATTTAAATTCCACTTTTTTATCTTATCTTGATGGTCAAGAACAATATAAGTAATATCATCTTCACCAGGTTTATTATTAGTAAAATCATAAAAATCTTTTTGAATCATATCTCTTAGATAAGGAGCAGGTAAAAATTTATATTTTTCTAAAATATTTTCTATATTTTCATAATAGCTTTTTTCTCCATTTACCTGCTCTAATAAACCATCTGTGGAAAAAAGAAAGGTTGAATTCTTCTCAACCTTAATCTTTTTTTCAGAACTAGCTTCTTCCATTTTTCCAATTGCTGTTGATATTGGCAAACCACCTGTATCTATTCTTTCAATATTTTGATTGTTATTGATTTTATAAATTGGAAATTGGAACCCTCGACTAGTATAACTTAATTCAGCCTTTTCTCTATCTAATACTCCTATGTAAAGACATACTAAATAATCATCAGGAAATTCTTCATTTTGATATTGCTCATCAATATAATCCATAATTTCTTTGGTTGAAACTAACTCTCCTGGGTTATGTCGTAATTTGAAGTAATTTTCAATACTATCATTTATAAAAATTGATAATAGTGTACTATCAATACCATGGCCAGATACATCAAAATAATAAATTAAATACTGATCAAAAAATGCATTCATTGAGCCATGATCTATACTAAAAATGTTATAGTAATCTCCACCAATATATTCAGCTGGTTGATAATAATCACTTATTAAAAAATTATTTGGCTCTGCTAATTCTTTTGGTAACATCTTACGATGTACATCTTGAGCCTTTTTTAATTTTCCTTTTACATCCTTTTTTAGTTCCTCTATTTCCTCAGTTTGAGATTTAACTTTACTTTTCAGTTCTTGATTTTCTTTTCTGTACTTAAAGTATAAAAGTAAAAGTATAAAAAAAATAATAAAGTTATAAATAATACTATTCATAGTTCCCCCTATTAAAATAAAATTATAATTAAGTTTCTAAATTTAAACTATATCTTAATTATAAACTATAGAGCATTTTTTATCAATCTTACAGCTTTATTAACTAGCTCTGGATTACTTGTTTTAAAACCAATAAAATTTCTACTTTTTTCATTTTGAGATTTATCTAAGCCATCTAAATCATAAGCTACTAACATTGACTTACCTTGAGGATGATCTATCACTAAAAACCACTCTCTAATCAGGGGATGTTTTTCTGATAAATCAACTAACTCTATATTTGGATGTGGATCTAAAATTTTATCTTTAATTCCAAAAACAAAAACTTTTTTTATGTTATTTGCAATTTTATGATATCTATCCCAAACCGCTTCAGCCCTGGATGTTCTTTGAAATCCTACATAAGCAGTAGTTTCAGATTTTTTCTTCAGTAATACGTTTTCCATTATTTCTGAAAGCATTTCTAAAGTTGGAATAGATGTTTCAAATTTATAAGAAAATTTTTCTGGTCCTTCGATATTATTTTTATAATTTATTTCCTCTACTTCTCCATCAATTTCTGGGAAAAATGTTTTATAAAGTGAAATATGCCTCAACTCGCTTCCTCCTAGATTAGTCTAGTAATTTTTTTAATAAATAAGCTTTATTACCTTTATCATTATAAAAAAATTCATCACAGCCTTTTAAAGTCATCATAATTCCTCGACCACGATCGCTTTTTCCTTTAATATTAAAATCTTTTTCAAATAATTTTTTCCAGTCAAAACCTGCACCTTCATCTTCTATTTCTGCATAAATGTAATCTTTAGTTAATAAAATATCTATATTAATATTTTTATCTTTATTTATTTTATTGCCATGTTCTAAAGAATTAACAATCAATTCATGTAAACCCATTACAAAAATATCAATATTTTTATTATTTGGTAAAATACCAATTATTTTTTCTTGAAAATCTTTTATTACTTTATTTGTACTTTTTAATTTAAAATGATATTTTTTGTTATTAGTTTTTTCATTTTTTAAAATTAAATAAGTTATATCATCACTGCCATGTTTTTTCTTTTTAGTAAAATTAAAAAACTCTTTTTTTATTTTTTCTGAGATAATAGCAGGAGGTAAAGAAGCATTTTTTGAAAAAATTTTCTCATACTCCTTTTTGAAAAATTTTTCTCCCCTCTTTTCTTCTGTAATTCCATCAGTATTAAAAATTAAAGTATCTCCTTTTTTAAGCTTAATTTTATTTGTACTAAAATCAAGCATTTCAAAAGAAAAAGCCGGTGAGATTGGCAAACCTTTATTTAGCAATTTATGCAAAGAATATTCATCATTCGTTTTCTGCCTTGAAAGTAAAATAGGATCCTGTATACCCAAGTCAATATATGTTAATTCATCACTTTCGTAATCTAAAACTAATAAAATAATGCAAATAAAATAGTCATCAGGATAGTTTTGCTCAAAAAATTGTTTGGCTAAAAATTTAGTTATGTCATCTGGCCTAACTCGACTGGAAGAAACAGCCTGAACATAACTATTTATTGTACTTTTTATAAAGCTACTCATCATAGCTGCTTCTAAGCCATGACCAGTTACATCAGAAACATACATGACCAACTTATTATCTTTTTTGATTATATCATAAAAATCTCCACCCAGGTTTTCAGCAGGAAGATAATAACTATCTAAACTGTAGTTTTCAAGATTGGGGTCTTGATAAATTAAAGTTTTTTGATGTATTTTATTTGCCTTATTAATTTCTTGATTAAGTTTGAAATAAAGACTTTCTAATTCCATTTGCTTTATTTCTAACTCAGCAGTATAATCTTTGATGATTTTTTCTTTTTCTTTACTATTTGTTATTTCTCTAATTAAGACTATTACTTCATCATTATTTAACTGATTAATTCTGGCTTCAAACCAGTATTTTCCTCCCTTAACATTTAACTCATATTCTAATTTTTCCATTTTCGCCTTTATTACAGATATTTTAATCTTTTTCATAAATTTTTTAGCAATTTTATCATCAAATATAGTTTTTATATTTTTATTTAAAGCTTTATCAACATCTTTATATAAATAACCAGATTTATAGGAAATAATATCTAATATCTCACCATTTTTACTTATTTTCATAATCATATCTGGAATAGAATTTATAATCGACTTAATATATTTATTTCTTTCAGCTAATTTTTCTCTTGTTTCAATTCTTTCACTTATATCAATAACAATAGATTGTATTTCATTTTTTTCTTCTAAATAATTACTTTTAAATAAGACATTTATTTTTTCACCTTTGCTATTTTTAATTACTAATTCAATTTCTTTTGATTTTTTATTTTTCATTATATTTGAAATATGTTCACAAAATTTATTGCGAAATTCTTTATCTAAAAAATTAAAAAATGGAGAATTTATTATTTCATCTTTACTTAAATTTAATAATTCACTTCCCTTTAAATTTACATCAGTAATTATTCCATTTTTATTAAAGGTGAAGTATGAAATTAGCTTTTTCATAGAATTATTTTTCATTAAAACCATCCCTATAAATTAATTATCTATTTCTATTATTTTATCTAGATGAATCATATCAAACATATTTTTTATATAATTGCTTTCAATATTTTTTATAACTAAATTACCTTTTTTTTCTTTTAATCTTTTATGAAATAGCAATAATTTTCCTAAACCAGAACTATCAATACGATCTACTTCAGTAAAATCTATCTCAACTTGACTATATCCATCTTCATAGACTCTAAGCAATTCTTCTTTTAACTCATTGGAGTTAGAAAAATCAATATTTTCCTTAGGCCTAACAACTACCTTTTTGTCATCAATAAAACTTTTAGAAATTTCCATTTTAATCCCTCCAAATTATAATAGTAAAAACTAAGTTAAATACTTTCTTTTAAAGCAAAAACAACATCTTCATCTAATTCATTTTCATCTTTCATCTCATCAATAATGTCTAAAGCCTGCCCCATTGAAAAAGCTGTGCGATAAGGTCTATCTTCAGTTAAAGCCTGAAAAACATCACTAACAGCTAAAATTCTACTTCCAAAGTTTAAATTTTCTGCTCCAAGATGAAAAGGGTAACCATTACCATTTAAACGTTCATGGTGAAAGGCTGCCCACTCCGGAATATTACCTAAACCTCTGATTTTAGTTAATAATCTATAACTATAATAAGGGTGCTGCTTTATTATCTTATATTCATCATCATTTAGTTTTTCTTCTTTTTCAATAATTTCTGCAGGAATTATTAACTTACCTAAGTCATGAAAGAGACCAGCTATGCGCATTGCTCTTTGTTCTAATTCATTAAAACCTAATTCGTGAGTTAACATGGCGGCAATAGTGGCAACACCTGTACTATGTCTGGAAGTAAATGGACTAATTCGATCAATTAAATTGGCCATTACACTGGCAATTGACTCTAAATTTTCAAGATCAATTTTCATATGTGTCTCTTTACCCCAATTTTCTAAAACTCTATTATATTCTTCAGTTTTTATATTTAACCAAAAAGATTCTCTTTTAGCTAAGTTTTTAAAAACTTCTACTATTTCTGGATCAAACCACTGCTTAGCTTTTGCTTCTATTTGAGAAAGAATTTCATTTACTTGAAATAAAATATATTCCCCTGGCTTAATAAGAGATTCAATCCTATCTGCCAAAAATATTATACGACTGGCCAGAGGAATATCTTTGCCTTTTATTCCATTAAAGTTATTTCCCTCAAATTTGTGATGATTATGAAGAATAATATTACTTATATTTGGTAAAATACTTATATTTTGAGTTAACTTATAACCAGTTTTACTATGTCTTTCAGCTAAACTTTTTTCTAAATCAAAGTTTTTTTGGATTTCAAATTTGTTTTTTGCACTTGTAATGCCTATATCATTAATAAGGGCAGCTAAAACTACCTCATTTACTTTAGCTTTATTTAAATTTAATTCTTTAGCAATTTTTAAGGAAAAATAAGCTACCCTTCTTGAGTGATCCAAGACCTCTATTTTCCCCATATCAAGAGCTTCTGAAAGTGCAATGAATAAATCACTAATTCTCATTTCTTTTTCTGGTAGTTTACCTATATTTCTTTTTTCAGTTTGAATATTATACAAAAGGATCAGCTCCTATAAAAAATGAAGGGGCTTAATTACCCTCTTCATCCTCAACTCTAGATTTTAAAGCTTCATACCTTGAACGTAATAACCTTTCATGCTCTACCTCATCTTTAATTAATTGATCAAAAAGAGCTTTGGCTTTTTTATTGTCTGATTGTTCTTTCAATCTTTTATATTTTTGCTGAGCTGCTTTTTCTTCTTCTATAGCCTCTAATATACCTTCTAATACTTCTTTCATTTTAATCCCCTTTCTAAATTAAACTTCAAATTTTTCTATTAAATCTTCTAATTCTTCTGCTAAAACTGCAAGTTCATCTGCCATTGAAGCTACTTCTTCTATTGAAGCTGTTTGTTCTTCACTAGAAGCTGCTACTTCCTCTGCACTAGCAGAAGTTTCTTCTGATATACCAGCAATATTCTCGGCATTTTCAGCGATTTCTGTAGAGAAACCATTAGCTTTTTCTACAATTTCAGTAGACTCTTCCATACCTAAATTTATTTCTTTTAAAGAATTTCTTATTCTATCAAAAGCTTGATTAGCTTCTTTTACAATTTCTTCACCATCTTTAACTTCCTTTTCACTATTTTTCATTCTCTTACCTGCTGATTCAGTTTTTTCTTTAACTTCATCTATTAAATTTTTGATTTTTTCTGCAGAACTAGCTGATTCTTCAGCTAATTCTCTTATTTCATCTGCTACAACACTAAAACCACGTCCAGCTTCTCCTGCTCTTGCAGCTTCTATAGCAGCATTTAAAGCAAGTAAATTAGTTTGTTCAGCAATACTATTGATTATATCTATAATACTTCCAATTTCTTCTGAAATTTCTTCTAAATCGCCTATATCTGAAGCAACTTCTTTTACTGCTTTACCAATTCTATTCATCTGTTCATTTACCTCATCCATCTTTTCATTTCCAGAATCAGTAGCATGATTCATTTCATCAGTTAGTTCTTCTACTATATCATTTCTTTCTTCTAATTGATCAAGACTATCAGAAAGATCCTGAATTTTTTCTGATACATTTTCTACATTTTTGGCCTGTTCATCTGCTCCAGTCGCAACTTGCTCAATTGCTGCTGAAACTTGTTCAGAAGCTTCACCTACATCTTGAGAAGTTCTTTCTAAATTATTAGATGTTTCTGTTACTTCATCTGAAGTGCTTTTAATATTCTCTACTAATTGACGTAAGTCATCTACCATTGTATTAAAAGTTTTTCCTAATAAACCTAATTCATCATCTCTTTTTATATCTAAATTTGCATTAAGATTTCCTTCAGCAACTTTTTGCATATTATCTCCATAGTGCATGATTGGTTTTGTAACTCTCTTCTTAATATAGAAAACTATAGAAATAATTACTAAAACTAAAACAGCTATAAAAAAGTAAATCATCTGTTTTCTGGCTTCATTTCTAGCTACAAAGGCTTCTTCAGCTGGTATTTGAGCAAATATTGCACCATTTATTTGAGATAAGGGAACATAAGAAGCTAATCTTTTTTCTCCTTCATATTCATATTCAATTGTGCCTGATTCTCCAGCTAAAGCTGAAGAAATATCTGTCAATTGATTTACATCAAATCTATCTTTAACCATACTTTGATCTGGATGGGCAATTAATTTGCCTTCACTATCAGTAATAAATGTATAGCCATTTTCACCTACTTTAGTCTCAGAAACCATATTACTAATTGTGTCTAAAGAAATATCTGCTCCAATAACTCCTACTGTTTCACCATTATCATTTTTTACTCTCTTTGCTACAGATATTATCATCCCACTACCAGCAGCATCTTGATAAGGGTCTGTCCAGATCACATCACCTGTATCATTAGCATTTTGATACCAGGGTCTTTCAGTTGGATCAAAATCTTCTCCTAAATCAGCTTCTGGATATGTATGCATCTCCCCTTCTTCTGTTCCCAAATAAATGAGATTTAGAGATGGATAATCTTCAATAACTGTTGAAAAATAATCTTCCATTCCTTCAATATCAATATTTTTAACTTCACTTTGATTTGAAGATAGTTGAGCTATTCCAGCAAATTTTTCAAAAAAACCATCAATATTTCCCTGTAATTCACTGGCTATACCTTCATTTCTATCTCTAGCGAGATTAGTTATTTCTTTGGACACTGTATTATTAATAATCAACCCTAAACCTACCATACCAATTATAAGTATAATAGAAATAATAGATATAATTTTTAAGCTTAAACTTTCTTTAATATT
>JBNJDL010000056.1:0-11461 GCA_051744825.1 Bacillota bacterium
TCCCATAAAATTAATATCCTTACCATGCCTTTTATAAAGGTCTTCAATTACTGGATTATTCTGATGGATATATGTTGCATTTTTATCACAGGCAGAAACACAGTTACCACTGATAATAGCTCCATCCATTACTTCAGTAGGTGATATTAAAGTAGGTATCATTTCTTTAGCATCAATTCCATAAACATAAGTATCATGAAGTAATCCCTGACTTTGTAACATATAAACATATCCTACTTTTGGGAGGTCAGGATATTCATTTGCTGCTTCCAATAAAGGTTGGTGTTCATAAGTTTCTACACTATCTGGCTCTACATCTCTAGCACATTCTCCTAAATATGATGCAGCTTTTAAGCCTACCATTCTCAAAATTTCTTCATGCTCATGTTGTTTTATATCATCTTCCACTTCACATGTAATTACTAAATTATTAAATTTTGAGAAAGGCGTGTAATCAGCACCAGGGCCAGTCATGTCAACTATACCTTCTTGAAAACCCACAATTTTACCAGTAGTCATAACAGTAGCCCCTTTTAAAGCATGAGTTCTACCCTCACCAACCATTGTATTATCACTTAAAAAACCTGGGAAAATTCCACCATCACCTTCAACTTTTACTCTAGGCTCAATTACATCTTTTACAGGAATAATTCTTACACTATCCCCAGGTCTAACTATATCCAATTCAATTGAAGTAATTCTATCATCAGCTATTTTTTCTAAAAGCTCTTCTTTATTAACTTGTAGAATTCCTTCATTTATTTCAGTATTTTCTCCAAATTGGATATCTTCTATTTCAATTTTTCCTAACTCAAGTTTCATAATTTCACCTCCTGTGGCTAGAACTTCTTTTAGATAAGTTCATTAATAGCCTCTTCTATAGCATCGCGGTCTACATCCTCACCACTTAAATGCTCTTTCTTTTCGCCATCTTTATAAAGTACAATGGAAGGTAAACCAAGTACCTGCTGACCCATGGCCAAACGACGGTTACCTTTAATATTAAGTTTGCAGAACTTAACATCATCTCCATATTCTTCAGCAAGGTCTTCTACATCAGGCATTAAATCTAAGCAAAGGTCACAATTTTCACCCCAAAAATCTACTAAAACAACACCATCAGCTTCTAAAACCTCTTCATCAAAATTATCTTTGTTTAACTCTAACATTATTTCACCTCCTCCCTAGTTAGTTCTTTTACTTCTTCAATAGATGGTTTAACTAATCTTTCTTTTACTTCACCATCTTCGATTTTTAAAATTGTTGGAATTTCTTCTACATCATAACGGTCTGTAATTAATTTATTTTTATAAGTATCTATTTTAACCATTTTATAACCTTTATCTTCAAGCCCTAACTCTTCAAGCTCACCTATTGTATCAATACTTTCTTCATCTGTTGGGCTCCAGAAAGACACAATCACTGGTTTTTCACTTTGAATAACATTTTCTTGCCAGTATTCTTCTGCTTCTAAATAACTTTGAGCCATGACAGCTGCAGTTGCTCCATCACCAGCAGCAGTAATAACCTGACGTACAACTTTGTCTCTAACATCTCCTGCAGCATAAATACCAGGAATATTAGTTTCCATATTGTCATTAGCTTTTATATAATTTTGATCATTTAATTCAATTTCTGTATCTTCTAAGAAATCAGTACTTGGTACCCTTCCAACAAAGAAGAATACTCCATGACAATCAAAGTCAGTTTTTTCTCCAGTTTTTATATTTTTAATAACTACGCTGTTTACCAAACCATCTCCTTTTATTTCTTCAACTGTAGAATTCCAGAAAAAATCAATTTTATCATTTGCAAAAGCTCTTTCCTGGAATAACTTTTCAGCATCCATCACTCCTTCTTCATGAATTACAACTATAGTTACTTTATCAGCAAATTTAGTTAGATAAATTGCCTCTTCAACAGCAGAGTTACCATTACCAATAACAACTACTTCTAAACCTTCATAAAATTCTGCATCACAAGTAGCACAATAAGAAACTCCTTTTCCTTTGAATTCTTCTTCACCTTTAATGCCTAATTTTCTTGGCTCTGCTCCAGTAGCTAAAATTACACTTTTGGCAGTATATTCTTCATCTTTAGTTTTTACAATTTTTTTAAAACCATTATTTTTTACATCTACTACTTCGCCTTTTTCAAATTCTGCACCAAATTTTTCTGCATGTGTTCTAAAGTTTTCCATAAGTTCAGGTGCTGAAGTCTCTGGTACACCTGGATAGTTTTCCATTTCTTCATAAGTTGCCACTTGACCACCAGTTTTCCTTTTGCTTTCCAAAACTAAAGTTTTAAGTTTAGAGCGAGAGCCATAAATTGCTGCTGACATACCAGCTGGCCCACCTCCAACAATAATCATATCATAATTTTTCATTTTAATTCTCCTCCTTATTTTTTCATTTATAAACTTTTAATTCCACTACTAATTAGTGAATAATCTATAACTTGATAATCTTCTAAAATTTCAGGTGGATATTCTTTATTAACCTTATTTTTTTGAAATTGTTTTAATTTTTCTATTGCTTTTTCAATAGTTTTTAATGAATTAAAATCAAGTTTATCATTTTCTTTAAGAATAATAGATCGATATGGATTTTGAGCTGGTTTAACACTTCCGGCTAATGGATGACTAATCAAAATATAACCTTTATGTATTTTATCTCTTGACTTTGTCATTACTTCATCTAAATTTTTACAGTCTACAAAATCAAATTTTTCTTCATCTATTACCCCTTTTTCTATTTTTCTTTTTAACATTAGATTATTGGAAATAATTATATACTTAGTCATTATCCACCTACTTTCTTTTTATAACACATAATATAAATTATTTTCTGAACATTAGATGTTTTTTTAATACACCCTCTTTTTTGTGAACGATAGTACATAACTATTAAAAAATTAATCACCTTAAATAGCAAAAAGAGTAGTAATGGTTAATATTAACCATTACTACTCTGTCTTTTTAACCTGAGAGATTATCTGCTATAAAGCAGACTGCTCCTTCGGTGTATATTCTTTCCAGAGCTGTGTCAGAAAATGGTCCTTTTACCTGAAAGTTTCATTCTTGATCATGGTCTCAAGAATTTACCCCTTCGGTGGCCAAAATGGCTCTCTCCCATTTTCTTCATCCACAAATTTTTAATTGTGAATTTTTTCATTTCATCTTTGTTTAAATTATAACTAAATATCTCAATATTGTCAATATCTTTTTATAAATTTTTAAAAAAATTTATTTTAGTACTTCCACAATCTCTGGCTGAAATACTTTCATCATTTTTAATTTAAAATTATAAATTCTAATTAAGAGAAAAGCTAAAGCAAAAAAGCTAATTGAAGAAATGATTCCACTAACTTCTGTGGGAGCATATCCTAAAAAAGAAAGAATTGAGTTACCTATAAAATATCCTCCAATTAAAGCAATTAGTGGGAAAAGATATACAATTAATGAAGCTAAAACAATTGATTTTTCTCCCATTTCTATTTTAACAAAATTTCCTTTTTTAGCTCCCATGGAATTAGCTATTTCAACATCTATCTCATCTGTTTCATGGCTAGTATCACTCATACCACAATCCTTATCACATTTACTACAGGCAGAATTTCTTATTACTCTTACTAAAACATTGTCTCCTCTATCTTCAATAACTCGAGCCAATTCTTCCACTATTCCTGCCTCCTTTCATCTATTAAAAGATCTTATAAATCAAGCTCTATTTCGACTAATATTATAACCTATAATTATTTAAAAATCAATTATAGCTTAAATTTATTTTACTACTATATTAACTAATTTTTTTGGTACAACTATTTCTTTAATTATTTCTTTTCCTTCAATATATTTTTGCACTTTATCTTCTTGTTTTACTACCTTTTTTAACTCATCTTGAGATATATCAGGGCTTACCTGTACTTTATCTCTAACTTTACCATTAATTTGAACAACAATAGTTATTTCTTCTTTTTTCAATGCTTCCTTTTTATAACTTGGCCATTTTTCTTCATGGATACTTCCTTCATACCCAATCTCATGCCATAATTCTTCAGTCATATGTGGAGCAAAAGGAGCTAATAACAATAGCATATTCTTTATAGTTTCTTTTAAAAGCTCAAAATTTATATCTTCTCTATCATTCAAATACTGATATACTTTATTAGTTAATTCCATTATTCTACTAATTGCAGTATTAAAGCTTAATCTTTCTCCTAGGTCTTCACTAACATCTTTTATAGTTTGATGTAATTTGCGATATAATTCTTTTTCTCCTTTATTAAAATCTTTACTATTAAGATTAATCTCATCTATATCTTCTAATTCTCTAAAATTATCAGAAACAATTCTCCAAACTCTATTTATAAATCTTTCTGCCCCTTCAACTCCTTTTTCATTCCAATCTAAATCTTTTTCAGGAGGAGCAGCAAATAACATAAATAATCTAGTAATATCCGCACCATATTTTTCGAGAATTTCTTTGGGGTCAACTACATTACCTTTTGATTTTGACATTTTAGCTCCATCTTTAAGGACCATACCTTGAGCCAATAAATTATTAAAAGGCTCTTTACTCGATAATAAATCCATATCGTATAAAACTTTAGTAAAAAATCTAGCATATAACAAGTGAAGTATAGCATGTTCTATACCACCAATATACTGATCTACACCTAGCCACTTATCAGCTTTTTCTTTAGAAAAAGGTAATTTATCATTTTTAGGATCAGCATATCTTAAAAAATACCAGGAAGAGTCAACAAAGGTATCCATCGTATCTGTTTCTCTTTTGGCAGCTCCACCACATTTAGGACAAGTTGTATTTACAAAATCATCAACTTCTTTAAGAGGGGATTCACCAGTTGGCTTAAATTCAACATCATGAGGAAGTTCTACAGGAAGATCTTCTTCTGGTATTTCTACAATTCCACAATTATCACAATATACCACAGGAATTGGAGTTCCCCAATAACGCTGACGAGATATAAGCCAATCTCTAAGTCGATAATTTTTTTCACGTTGACCAATATTATTTTCTTCTAAATAATCAGCTATTTTTTCAAACGCTTCATTTACATTTAATCCATTATAATTTCCTGAATTAATCAAATAACCATCTTCTGTAAAAGCTTCTTCAATATTTTTTTCACTTAATTTTTCATCTTTATTGTGAGGTTGAATTACAGGTATAATAGGTAAATCATATTTTTTAGCAAAATCAAAGTCACGCTCATCATGGGCAGGTACAGCCATAATTGCCCCTGTTCCATAACTCATTAATACATAATTACCTATCATTATTGGAATTTTCTTTTCTGTCATTGGATTTATTGCATATTCTCCTGTAAATATACCTTCTTTTTCTGATTTAGAAGAAGTTCTCTCCTCTTCATCTTCGTTTTTTACTTTTTCAACAAAAGTTTTTAATTTATCTTTTTTATCACTATTTGTTATAAATTTATCAACTAGTGGGTGCTCAGGAGCCAAGACCATATAAGTAGCTCCAAATATAGTATCTGGTCTTGTTGTAAATACTTCCATTTCTTCATTATAATCAGCTACTTGAAATTTAATTCTTGTTCCTTCACTACGACCTATCCAATTTTTTTGCATTAATTTTACTCTTTCAGGCCAATCATCCAACAATTCAATATCATCTAAAAGTCGATCAGCATAATCAGTTATTTTAAAAAACCATTGTTCTAATTCTTTTTTCTCAACTTCAGTTCCACATCTTTCACATTCTTCATTAACTACCTGTTCATTTGCAAGGACTGTTTCACAACTAGGGCACCAATTTACAGCAGATTCATCTTTATAAGCTAACCCTTTTTTATACATTTTCAAAAATAACCACTGATTCCATTTATAATAATCTTTACTTGCAGTAACAACTTCTCGTTCCCAATCATAACTTAAACCTAATTCTTTAAGTTGTTTTCTCATTCTATCAATATTATCCCAGGTCCATTCTTTAGGATGAATATTACCATGTTTTATAGCTGCATTTTCAGCTGGTAAACCAAATGAATCAAAACCCATCGGATGTAATACATCTTTTCCCTGCATTCTTTGATAACGGGCAATAACATCACCAATAGAGTAAACTCGAACATGACCCATGTGTAAATCACCTGAAGGATAAGGAAACATCTCTAACGCATAATATTTTTCCCTTTCATCACCTTTAGCTTTATGAATCTCTTTTTCTTCCCAAAAATTTTGCCATTTTTCTTCTGAATCTGAAAAATCATAAAATCCTTTCACATTTACAGCCTCCTTATGTTTTATTAAAATACTAAAAACCCCGCTCCTGAATTAACAGGGACGAGGTTTAATGCCCGTGGTACCACCCTAATAGATAAAATAATTTATCCACTCTAAATCTTTAACGCAGAATTACGTAATTAGTTATTTATATTTCACTAATTAGGCTCCAGAATGAGTTCAATATTCTTAACACTGATTTTCAGCAACCATCAGCTCTCTAAAGTTAAGATAATATCTACTACTTTCCTTCAACACCTTTAAAATATAATATTTTTTTATATTATAATAATATTTTAAGATAAAGTCAAGGATGAATTAAGCTTCCTCTTTTCTTAGTATTTTTTCAGCATCTGCCCACAATCTATCTAATTCATAATATTGACGCTCATCTTTATGGAAGATGTGAACGATAAAATCTGCATAATCCATTAAAATCCATCGACCTTCTTTTTTTCCAGCCACTTTTTTAGGATTAATATCTTTAGCTTCAGCCAATTTTTCTTCAATAGCCCGGGCAATAGCCTTGACTTGATTTTCACTATTACCATCACAAATAACAAAATAATCTGCAATAACTGTAATTTCACTTAAATTTAAAATTTCCACATCATTAGCTTTTTTATCTTCAGCAGCTTTTGATGCTAATATGGCTAAATCTTTAATAGAATCTGACATATATATAATTTTCCCCCTTAAAATTTATTCATTTTTATTATTTACTTTTCTAAGTAATCATGTCCCAAAATGATTTCAATTCCTTCATCTTCACTTTCTAAATAATTTAATTCGCCTCCAATAATTTCTGTAATACCACTGGCAACTTTTTTATCATCTTCTTCAAAATAATTAATTAATGTTTTTTCATAACTAAAGTTATTAGCATTCCCTATTTTATCTATTTCAAACCCATATTTTTCAAGCGAATCAGCAACCTCTCCTGCTACTCCTGATTTGCCATTTCCATTATAAATAATTAGATTATATTTTTTATTTTTAATATATTCTTTACTTCTTATTAAATTATCTACTAAAATATTTAATTCACTTTTGTCAGCTAACCAATAACTCACACCATCAATATATTTTGGTTTACCTGGTACCATTTCAGTTTCCAAATTATTTAAATTCATATTTTTTAAAACTTTTAAAAAAGGTGTAACATCTTTCATAGGAATATTTGTATTTACAGATTTCATTAGATTATTATAAATCTTAGGTATTTTAACAATAATTTCAGGACTTAAAACTTTATCAATCACTGCTTTAACAAATTTTTGCTGTCTTTCAACACGTCCAATATCTCCTTTAATTCTACCTCGATATCTAACATAATCTAAAGATTCTTCTCCATTTAAATGAACATCTCCAGCTGGTAAATCAATATTTACCCCCCCAGCTTTATCAACATAATAAAGAGGTTTTTCTATATGCAAATTTACTCCACCAATCGAATCTATTATATCAGTAAAACCATTAAAATCAGTTTCTACATAATAATCGATAGGAATATCTAGAAAATTTTCTAAAGTCTTATCAGTAAGTTCAATTCCACCATAAGCATGTGAAGCATTAATTTTTTCCTTACCATGGTCTGGAATTTCAACTCTTGTATCTCGTGGTATAAATAAAACGCCTATATCATTACTATCCATATCAATACTGGCAACCATTATCGTATCTGCTCTTGGAGGACCATTTATTGAAGAGTCATAACCAGCAATTAATATATTTATTTTTGAAGTAGAAAAAGGATCATTTTTTATTGCACTAAAATTGTCATTTACAAGATATATTGTAATTATTCCTAAAATAATAAAAAATAAAATTATAGCTAAAAACTTTAATTTATTCTCCTTTATCCATGACATCTCTTATTATCCTCCTAAATATTCATTCCGAAGCAATAAAGTATTGGGATGAATAATTTTATTTCTTGTAATATTATATTCAATACTTTGATTACAAACAGCAACTACTAAATCTGATAAACATTTATTTTCAGCAATATTCCTTAAATAATCTATTCCAGGAAAATCTCTATTCGGTTCAATAAAATCAGAAACAAATATTATTAATGCTATCTTTTTCATTTTAGGATTACCAATTGTATGAAATCTAATAGCTTCAAGAATTTCCATATCTATTATACCATAATTTTCTTTAACAAGAAAGGCAGCAGCAGGCGCATGAAGCACAGCAGGTATTTTTAACTCTATAGAATCAATTTTAAAGTCACTTTTTTTAGCATAATATTTTAGTTTGTTTTCACTTAAAGGTTTAGCAAAATCATGTAACAAAGCTGATATTTTAGCTTTTCTTACATTTGCTTTATTTTTTTTTGCAAGTTTAGTTGCAACCTCCAAAACTCCTAAACTGTGAACAAATCTTTTTTTACTAAGTCTTTTTTTTAAATCATTTTTTAATTTTTCTAAATTTAAATTTTTGTAATTCATACTAATGCTCCTAATCTACATATAAATTATTTTTTTTAATATATTTAATTACAGAATCTGGAGTCATATACTTAATAAACTTGTTTTTTCTAAGATTTTCCCTAATTAAAGATGAAGAAATTTCAACTAAAATACTATTCATAAAATATATATTATCTATATATGGTCGAAAAAAATCATATTTTTTTAAGTTTTTTACAGAAAAATTAGGTCTTCGTGCAACTATGAAATTAGCATTTTTTAATAAGTACTTTGCCTCTTTCCAATTAGGCATATCCAAAAGAGAATCTGCACCAATAATAAAATAAATATCTTTATTATAATTTTTTTTAAAAAAGCGTAGAGTATCTACTGTAAAAGAAGTTTTTTCTTTCTCTAATTCTAAAGTTGAATAAGAAAAATGCTTATTATCAGCAATAGCTAATTTTAGCATATTCAAGCGATGCTTTGCAGAAGAGATATTATTATCATCTTTATGGGGAGGGATTCCTGCAGGCATAAAAATAACTTCATCTAACTTCATTTTATTATAACTTTCTTCTGCTATTAATAAATGACCTAAATGTATTGGATCAAAAGTTCCACCAAAAATTGCTATAGACATAAGTTAACCTCTTTTCTTTTTATCCTAATATTATTATAATAAATAACAATATCTTAATCAAGAAAAAGCTTTTTACTTATCATTTTTCTGCATTTTTCGATAATGTCCAAGTAATATTTTTACGATTTCTTTTATTTCTTCAGATTCTTCTTCCGTTTCTTTTAATATATCGATTCTACTTTTATCTAAATTATTACTGATATTGTCCAGTTTACTATCTAAGTTTTCTAATTTAGTTATTTTACTATCTAAATTATAAACTATTTTTCTTACTTCAACAAAATTTTCATTATGTTTTTCCCACTTATTATAAAAATCCTTATAACTATTATTTTGATTCCACAATAACCAACCATAATAACCAAAAAGAACTACTAAAAGACCTATAAAAAGAGCGTCAGAATTACCCATTAATAATTTTATTAAATATTCAAATAAAAACATTTTCTCCTCCTTTTTTCACTACAAATTATAATATGAATTTATGAAGAAAATGTTATTTTTGCTTTATATATAAATTTTAGATATAATTAATTAAAAGAATAACTTAAGGAGGGAAAAGATGATACACGCAGTAAATGGAATTGAACCAGAAATTAAAGAAAATGTATTTATAGCTGAAGGAAGTAAAATAATTGGAGATGTTTTTATTTGTTCAAAAGCTAGTATTTGGTTTAATGCAATTATTAGAGGTGATTTAGGTCCAATAAAAATTGGAAAAAATACTAATATTCAAGAAAATTCTACTCTTCATATTGATCCAGATTCACCTTTGATTGTAGGTGATAATGTAACTGTAGGACATAACGCTGTGTTACACGGGTGTACCATTAATAACAATTCTTTAATTGGGATGGGGGCTACTATTTTAAATAATGCTAATATTGGTGAAAATACAATAATAGGAGCAGGTGCTTTAGTTCCTGAAGGAAAAAATATTGAAGAAGGAAGTTTAGCAGTCGGGGTACCAGCAAAAGTAGTTAGAAAATTAACTGAAGAAGAAATAAAAAGTATCAAGGAATCAGCAGATCATTATTATCAATTATCACAAAAATATACTGACAATAATTAAGAGGCAGCCCTCCTGCCTCTTTTATATTATTTATATTCTTTTAAGTCCTCTAAGCTAAATTTATCTGCTAAAAACATATTAACTGATCTATCCAAAAATTCATTGAAATTCATATCATCTTTAATTAAATTTTTCATTAATTTTTTATGTTTTTCTTTATCCATTTGAAAAACTGATCTTTTCATTCTCATAGATAAATCCCCCTTCTTTTATTTTTTCTTTTCCATCCATTCTCCCCAATCTTTCTCATCTTTTTTAGGATTAATTTTTCCATCAAGATATAAATCAATTAGTAAATCAATAAATTGATCAAAATCAATTTCTTCATCTTTTAAAATTTCTTTAATTTCTTTGTAAGTTTTTTCAGGAATGCGATAGGCCATCCTTCTACTCATTTATTAGCCTCCTTTAATACTTAAATAAAAATTAAAACAAAAAAATAAAATACGTCCTTGTAAATACTTTTTATTTGAATACAATTTCTCATCTATATACTATCATATCACAATTTACGCATATTTTCAATATCAAGAATCTTCATCACCATTTTTTTCCTTAGCTTCACTTATAGCTTCTTTAGTAGATGAAAATATATTCTCATTTGCTCTATAAATATTTTCTTTATTAATTTTATTTAATATTCCACTATTTTTTAAATATCTATATAATTTTTCATTTATACCACTTATTAATACCCTACCACCATTTTTTTGTACTCTTTCAATGAAATTTTCCAATTCATTAAGTGAAGTTAAGTCAATACTTTCTACATCTCTCATTCTTATAACAAAATCAGTATCTTTAACAAAACTCTCATCCAATTCTGTTTTTAAATTCTCTGCAGAATGAAAGTGTACATTACCGCCAATATTAATTATTATACAATCATCTTCTTTAACATCCTTTAAATTTTTACGAGAAAAAGATTCATCTTTTTCAGATTGATAATCAATATGAGAATATTCAATATCACTAGTGTTTCTCAATACTAAAATAATTGAAACTAATACTCCAAAATAAATAGCATAATCTAAACGAGGTAAAAGTATAGTAGTTAT
>JBNJDL010000057.1:0-11458 GCA_051744825.1 Bacillota bacterium
CTATCGTCTTAGTGTTTTACCATTAAAAATACCTTCCTTAAATGAACGTAAAGAAGATATTATCCCACTTATTGAAAGTTTAAAAAATGAACTTAATGCACAATTTGAATTATCCAAAAAAGCACTGGAAGTTTTCTTTGAGCATAATTGGGAAGGTAATGTTAGAGAATTAAGAAATTATATTGAGTATTTTTCTAATTTAGATAAAGATATTATTAAAATCGAAGATTTCCCCTTTACTTTATTAGAGAATACAAAAGATGATTATATTTTAAATGATAGAGAAAAAGAAATTTTATCTGATTTTAAAGAAAAGATAGAAATGAAAATCGATGATTATAACTTTATTTTAAAAGAGCTGAAAAGAAGATATGAAAATGGTATTCGGGCTGGAAGGAGAAGTTTAGCTAATACAGCTCAAGAAAATAATATTTTTCTTTCGGAAATGGAAGTTAGAAAAATGCTAAAAAGATTAGGTGAGTTTAATTTTGTAGAAATAGGGAAAGGAAGGCAAGGTACTAAGTTAACTTCTTTGGGAATAAAAATTAGTGATTATTTAGAAAAAAGATATTAATTGTTTTAATGGTAGTTGAAATCATCCCATTAAACCCGTTAATTGCTAAAAGCAAAGATTTTTTATTTTATTTTTAGTCTAAAAATCCCTTTAAAAGGGGATTTTTTTATTTTTATAACCTGGAACGGTTTTTGCTTTAGTATATTAGCAGAATATAATTTTGTTTTATAGTTACTATTAAAAGAAAGGGGATAAAAAATGAAGCCTTTAATAGGAATTACGAGTTATTTTGTTGATGGTAATGAACTAGGAGATTTTTATGATAGACCTAGAGGAGCTACTGGCCAAGATATGGCAATGTCAACAATGGATTATTCAAGAGGAGTAGAAAAAGGTGGGGGAATTCCTCTTAATATTCCAGTAATTAATAAAGATGATTATATAGAGGAAATAGTTGAAAAATGTGATGGGATTCTTTTTAGTGGTGGACCAGATATAAGTCCATCTTATTATAATGAAGATCCTGATAGTCAATGTGGAAAAGTTGTTCCAAAAAGAGATGAATTTGAACTTAAGTTATTAGAAAAAACTATAGAAGCTAATAAGCCGATATTAGGAATTTGTAGAGGTATTCAATTAATTAATGTTTATTATAATGGTAGTCTTAAACAACATATTGATGATCATCGCGACAATGTTAAACATCATGCTTTAACTAAATTTCCTAGATGGTATAAAGCTCATGAAGTAGAGATTGAAGAAAATTCTCATATTGAAAAAGCTTATGGAGAAAAAAAGATTATGACTAATAGTCTTCATCATCAAGCAATCAAGGAGGTGGGAGATGGATTAACAGTTACTGCTAAGACATCAGATGGAATAGTTGAAGGAGTAGAGGATAAGAATAAAGATTTTTTAGTAGGAGTACAGTGGCATCCAGAAATGATGTATTTTAAGCATGAAGAACAGGTGAAAATGTTTAAATATTTCGTTGAAAAAGTAAAGTAGGTACCCGGTATGGTACCCGGTACCTCCCGATATATGTCGGATTATGTAAATAGATTAAACAAAATGAGGAGGAGATTAGTATGGAAGAAGTTGTACATTATGGTTTTTTGTCATTATTACCGGCAATTATTGCTTTAGGACTTGCTATTTGGTCAAAGAGAGTTATTGAATCACTTTTAGCTGGTATTTTATCAGCATCATTGATTATTGATACTGCTACTGAAGGGTTTGGACATGCTATTTTATATGCTATACCTAATCTTTTTAATAAAATAGTAGGACATCCACCAGACTCAGAGGCTGGTTTAGAAGGAATAGGTATTTTGAGTGGGAGTAGTTTACCAAAGATATTTATAGTTGTTTTATTACTTGGAGCTTTTATTACCTTACTTGATAAATCAGGTGGAGCTATGGCCTTTGGTGACTGGTTAACTAAAAAAGTTAAAGGTAAAAAAGGTGCTCAAACTTATACAGGTATTATGGGTTCATTATTATTTACCAGTGCATATTTTAGTTCATTAGCTACAGGAGCTGTTTTTAGACCAATTTATGATAAGATGAAAATTTCTAGAGAAAAGTTAGCATTTATTCTTGATTCTACTTCAGCTCCAATAAACACTCTTGTTCCAGTTTCTGGTTGGGTTGCTTATATGACAGTGCTTATGGAGGAAAATATACCTAGTGTTGAAAATGGTATTGTTGGACTTTTTAAAACTATCCCTTATAACTTTTATAATTTATTAATGTTAGTTTTTGTTTTCTTAATTGCTAATAAAGTGATTAAGGATTATGGCCCTATGAAAAAAGCAGAAGAAAAGGCCAAAAAAGGAGAGGCAGATTATTCAGAATTTGAAACAGGCTCAACTGATGATGCTAAGGATGGAACAATTTCAGATATGCTCTGGCCACTTGGAGTTTCTATTTTAACTTTAGTAATTCTTGGACTATGGAATATGACTCTAGCTAGTGTACCATTTTTTAAAGGACTGGGAGTAAGTAGTATACCACTTGGTAGTCGAGATATACTTATTTTAAGTTTTTCCTTAGGACTAATAGTAGCCTTTATCAAATATGTTTCTAGTGGATTGATGAAAGCAGATGAATTTCTTGATGAGGCTTTAGATGGAACTAAATCTGCAATTACTGGTGGTCTTATTATAGTATTAGCTGTAACTCTTGGTGGTTTATTACAGACAGCTGCACCTGAAGGTTTAGGAGCTGCTAAATATGTTGAATCATTAGTTGCTGGAAATATTCCTCCCGCAATATTACCTATGGCTGTATTTATAATTGGTGCTTTCATGGGCTTTTCAATGGGAACATCTTTTGGAGTATGGGCAATTATGATGCCTATTGCAATACCAATAGTTTTATCTACTGGAGGTAATCCTTTCTTAGCAGCAGCTGCAGTACTTTCTGGGGGAACTTTTGGTGACCATGTATCTCCAATATCTGATACAACTATTATGTCTTCAATTGGAGCTGGTTGTGACCATATGAAACACGTTAACACCCAGTTGCCATATGCCTTGACTGTAGCAGGAGTTTCAGCAGTTGCTTTCTTAATAGCTGGTTTATTGTAATAATTATCACTTTACAGTAATTAAACTTTGTGCTATACTTTAAGCAAATGAAATAAAAATAATTTAAACTAACGGGGAAGGGTGAAATTCCCAACCGGTGGTAATAGTCCACGAGTCAGATGAATTTTTATCTGATTGATTTGGTGTAATTCCAAAACCGACAGTATAGTCTGGAAGGGAGTTAGTTAAAAATAAAGTTTAAGATATTTATATTAATTGACTAATAACCCTTCCTATTTATGAGGAAGGGTTTTTTATTTGCCTAAATTTTGATAAAGATATTTTTGGGAGTGATTAAATGGATTTTTCTGATAAAGATTATTATTATATGGAAAAAGTGCTAAAATTGGCTAGAAAAGGAGCAGGTTATAGCAGTCCCAATCCTATGGTAGGTGCAGTAGTTGTAAAAAATGGAGAAATTGTAGGAAAAGGGTATCATAGATATTATGGCGGCCCACATGCAGAAGTATATGCCTTAGATGAAGCAGGGGATAAAGCTAAAGGTGCTACTATTTATGTTAATTTGGAACCCTGCAGTCATTATGGAAAAACCCCTCCCTGTTCACTGAAAATTATAAATTCAGGTATTAAAAGAGTTGTAGCGTCTATGAAAGATCCTAATCCAAAAGTAGCAGGTAGAGGTTTTGAAATGATGAGAAATGAGGGAATAAAAGTTGATGTTACTTTAATGGAAAAAGAGGCAAAAAAATTAAATGAGATTTTCATAAAACATATTAGTTCTGATTATCCCTTTGTAATTTTGAAAAGTGCTCAAACCCTTGATGGATATCTGGCTACTTCTAAAGGTGATGCAAAGTGGGTGACTTCTGAAAAAGCAAGATTATATGGACATAAATTACGTCATAAAGTAGATGCTATTTTAGTAGGTATAAATACTGTAATTAATGATAATCCAAGTTTAACTACTCGTTTAGAAAATAAAGAGGGAAAAGATGCAATAAGAATTGTATTAGATAGTAATTTGAAAATTTCAGAAGAAGTAAAAATTATTAATCAAGAGTCTGAAACCAAAACTCTTATTGTCTGTGGAGATAATATAGATAAAGAAAAGAAAAATATATTAAAGGAAAAAGAAAAGGTAGAGATTATTTCTTTTAAGCTAAATAAAAAAGGGAATATTCCACTTAAGAAATTATTGAGGTTTTTACATGACAAAAGAGATATAAGTAGTATATTAGTTGAAGGTGGTGGAAAGGTTAATTATTCATTTTTAGAAGAAAATTTAATAGATAAATATTATAATTTTATTGCTGCAAAGATACTTGGAGGTAGTGATGGGGTTTCTGTTTTTTCTGGTAATGGCCCTGTTAAGATGAAGGAAGCTATTTCTTTAAAGGAGGTTGAAAAAGAAAAGATAGGAAAAGATTTTCTTATAAAAGGTTATTTAAAATAGAAAGTGAGGTGTAAGATTTGTTTACAGGGATTGTTGCAGAAACTGGTCAACTAAAAAAAATATTTGCTTCTACTGATAAATATCAATTAGAGATTTCTGCTAATAAAGTTTTAAATAATTTAAAAAAAGGGCACAGTATTGCTGTTAATGGAGTATGTCTTACTGTGGTTGATTATACTTCCAGTAGTTTTAAAGCTGATGTAATGCCAGGTACTCTTGAAGCCACTAATTTAAGCAATTTACAAAAAGGAGATAAAGTAAATTTAGAGCAGGCAGTACAGGCTAATAGTTTTATGGGAGGCCATTTAGTTACTGGACATATTGATGATACAGGAGAAGTAGTTGATATAAGAAAAGAAAATAACGCAAAACTTGTGGAAATAGAAATAAGTTCTGATTTGATGAAATATATGATTGATAAAGGCTCTGTTGCTATAAATGGAGTTAGTTTGACTATATATAAAATCAAAGATAATTCAATTATTGTTTCTCTTATTCCTGAGACCTGGTCTGAAACAAATTTGCAATATTTAAAAAGAGGTTCTGAGGTGAATATTGAAGCAGATATTATTGGAAAATATGTGGCTAAACTTTTGGGAAAAAAATCTAAAACTAATAATCTAAATCAAAATCAGAATAAAGGAATAGATAAAAATTTTCTTGCAAATAATGGATTTCTTTAAAGTTTAATTTTTTGTTATATTAAAAAGGAGGAATTGATTTTGAATATTATTGAAGAGGCAATTCAAGATATTAAAGAAGGGAAAATGCTTATAGTAGTAGATGATGAAGATAGGGAAAATGAAGGAGATTTGTTAATGGCAGCTGAAAAAGCTGATAAAGAAGATATAAATTTTATGATTAAAGAAGGTAGAGGTTTGGTCTGTACTCCTATGTCTGAAGAAAGAATTGATGAGCTTGAATTATCTCCTATGGTAAAAGAAAATACTGAAACTCATAAAACAGCCTTTACAGTTTCTATTGATCATAAAGATACTACTACAGGTATTTCGGCTGATGAAAGAGCTTTAACTATAAAAAAGCTAGTTGATGAAAATGCTAAAAAAGAAGATTTTAAAAAACCTGGTCATGTTTTTCCTCTAAAAGCTAAAAGTGGAGGAGTGCTTCGCAGAGCAGGTCATACAGAAGCTGCTGTTGATTTAGCTAAACTTGCTGGGTTGAAAGAAGCAGGAGTAATTTGTGAAATTATTAAAGAAGATGGAACTATGGCTCGACTTCCAGAATTAAAAGAATTTGCTAAAGAGCATGATTTAAAATTAATTACTATCGAAGATTTAATAAAATATCGGAAGAAAAAAGATAAACTCATAAATAAAGCTGCAGAAGCAGAACTTCCAACTAAATTTGGTGATTTTAGAATAAAAGTTTATACTAATGAAGTAAATGATAGGGAACATATAGCACTTATCAAAGGTGATGTAAAAGGTAGAGAAGATGTAATGGTTAGAGTTCATTCTCAGTGCATAACAGGTGATATTTTTGGCTCACGTAGATGTGATTGTGGTGAACAATTAGCTAAAGCTTTACAGCAAATAGAGGATGAAGGAAGAGGAGTCTTACTATATATGCGTCAAGAAGGTAGAGGTATTGGCCTAATAAATAAGATAAAAGCTTATTCATTACAGGATGAAGGTATGGATACAGTTGAAGCTAATAAAGCCCTTGGTTTTGATGCTGACCTTAGAGATTATGGTATTGGAGCTCAGATATTAGCTGATCTAGGTTTAACTTCTATTAAGTTATTAACTAATAATCCAAAAAAAGTTGTTGGTTTAGAAGGATATGGTCTAAAGATTATTGATCGAATTCCTATAGAAATTGATCCTAATAAAGAAAATGAATTTTATCTTAAAACTAAAAAAGAAAAACTTGGACATTTACTTGATTTTGAATAATACTGTAAAATCATTAATTATATAAAAATATACTAAGGAGTGGTTAAAATGACAAAGGTTTATGAAGGAAAATTGACTGGTGAGGGGATAAAAGTTGGAATAGTAAATGGTAGGTTTAATGAATTTATTTCTGGGAAATTACTTGATGGAGCTCTTGATGGATTAAAAAGACATGGAGTAAGTGAAAAAAATATTGAAGTGGCCTGGGTACCAGGATCATTTGAGATTCCTTTAACAGCTAAAAAGATGGCTGATAGTGATAAATATGATGGAATAATTTGTTTAGGAGCTGTAATAAGAGGAGAAACTCCACATTTTAATTATGTATCTTCTGAAGTTTCTAAAGGAGTTGCTAAAGTAGGATTAGATGCTGAAATCCCTGTTATATTTGGTGTTTTGACTACTGATACTATAGAGCAAGCAATATCTCGGGCAGGAACTAAATCAGGTAATAAAGGTTATGAAGCTGCTGAAAGTCTTATAGAGATGGTAAATTTATTAAATCAGTTTTAATCAAATATAAGGGTACCTAAATAAAAAATGGGTACCCTTTAATAATGTTTAGTTTGCAATAGATCTTTTGTTAAAATATTTTTTATTATTTTTTAAGCTGTTTATTATTTTATAATTCTTATTGTAATGAATAGCAGGAGACACTCTATTTTTCTTTATTGCCTTTATGAAATCTTGCATATTAGTTATATTATCTTCAAAATAGCTAGCATATTTTCCTATTCTTTGAGAATGATGAGCATCACTTGCTCCTAAAGTTGGTAAATTTAATTTTTTAGCTAAATTATACGCTTTAAGATTGTTTTTATAACTTGTACTTCCATTTAATACTTCAACAGCTGTTAGCCCAGGTAGATTATTTATTTTACTTCCAGCTCCCCTATTATTATTTCTAAAAGGGTGAGCACTAATAGTAATTCCACCTCTTTTGTTAACATAATTAATTAATTCATCTGCATGCATTTTTTTATCTGGTAACTTATTTATGCCAAATACCAAAATATCTCCTTCATAGGTAAGTATTTCAGCTCCAACTAGAATTAATAAATCAGTTTTTTGATTTAATTTATTAGCTAAGTTTTTTACTTTTTGATTTTCATGGTTTGTAATACAAATACCATCAAGCCCAATTTTTTGAGCTTGAAAAATTACTGTTTCTAATGAAACTTTACTATCTCCTGAATACCTATTTTCATGAATATGGGTATCTATTATCATATTATCACCTTTCAATTAATTGTTATATATTTTATATTATAATTAATTATAAATATTATAAGATTTTCTTATGTAATTGTCAATGTCTTATTTTTTATATTTTATTATTATTTAGTTGACAAGATATAAAAATGATGTTAGTATAAAAAAAGATTATATTTATTATAAAATAATTAAATAATTGGTGATTATATGTTTTTGAAAATTGATAATTTGAGTAAATATTTTGCTGAACTTAAGGCAGTAGATAATTTTTCAGTTCAGATTGAAAAAGGTCAGTTTTTTTCAATCTTAGGTCCAAGTGGTTGTGGAAAAACTACAACATTAAAAATGCTAGGAGGTTTTTTGCAGCCTGATTCTGGTGCTATTATTCTCGATAATAAAGACATAAGTAACAAGAAAGCTGAAAAAAGGCCTGTAGCAACAGTTTTTCAAAATTATGCTCTTTTTCCTCATATGAACGTAATTGAAAATATTACATATGGACTCAAATTCAAAGATATTTCTAAAATTAATGCTCAAAAAAAAGGTTTAGAAATTTTAGATATGGTTGGACTTAATAATTATGATGAAAAAGAAATATCACAGCTAAGTGGTGGAGAGATGCAGAGAGTAGCATTAGCAAGAGCACTTATTACTAATCCTAAATTATTATTGTTAGATGAACCGTTAAGTAATCTAGATGCCAAGTTGAGGATTAAAATGAGAAAAAAAATCAAAGAACTTCAAGAAGAGCTTGGGATAACAATGATTTATGTGACTCATGACCAGGAAGAAGCCTTAAGTCTGTCTGATCAAATTATAGTCATGAATAAAGGAAAAATTGAACAAATAGGAAGTCCTAGAGAAATTTATAATGATCCTAAAAATAAATTTGTGGCTGATTTTGTTGGACGTGTGAATTTTATCACTATAGATGAAAAAAATAATTTATTTAGACCAGAAAATATAGAATTATCAATTAATAATGGAGATTTGAGGGGGGAAATAACACAAAAGCAATTTAGAGGATCTTTTACAACATATTTTGTTAAAAGCAATAATAATTTAATTCAAGTTGATGTCATGAATAGTAATGATGATAACTGGCAAGTTGGAAAAAACATTTATTTAAAATTTTAAATATACAAAATTAAAAGGGGAGTATATTATGTTGAAAAATAATAAGATTATATTAGTATTAGCACTAGGATTAATGTTATTTTTGGGAAATGTTGTTGAGGCAGAAACTTTGACTGTTGTTGGATCTTTTAGTAATGAAGATAAGGTTTTTGAAAAATTCACTGAAAAAACTGGAATAGAAATTGAATCATTAGATATGTCATCAGGTGAAGTTTTAACAAGGCTTAAAGCTTCTGGCGGAAGACCAATGGCTGATCTTTGGTTTGGTGGTGGAGTAGATAGCTTTATTGCAGCTAAAAATGATGACTTGCTTGAAGAATATAAATCAGCCCATGATGCCAGTATTCCTGCAAAATATAAAGATGAGAATCACAATTGGTATGGACTATATTTAGTAATAACAGGTTTTATTACAAATGATCAAATTTTGGAAGAAGAAAATATTGATTTACCTACAAAATGGACTGAATTAACTGAAAGTCAATATAAAGATGAAGTATTAATGTCTAACCCAGCTATTTCAGGGACTAATTATGCTATTTTAAATTCTATTCTTCAATCTAAAGGTGAAGAAAAGGGATGGAAGTATTTTGAAGAATTAAGTGAAAATATTCCTTATTTTTCTAAAAGAGGAAGTGAACCTCACAAAAAAGTATTATTAGGTGAAATGGGAGTTGGAATTACTTATATTAATGGAGGAATCATGGCTTTACCTGAAGATAATCCTGTTTCTGTAGTATTTCCTGAAGATGGTATTCCATGGGTTCCAGGTTGTATGGCTATATTTAAAGACGCAGAAAATTTAGATGCAGCTCAAAAGTTTGTTGACTGGACTTTATCTGAAGAAGGACAAAAATATATAAGAGATTTAAATTCTACTATAATGGTTAGAGAAGATGTTTCAAAACCTGAAGTCCTAAAAGACTTTCCTTTAGATCAATTGCTTGATGTTAATTTTACTGAATTTGGAAGTAAAAGAGAAATGATTATTGAAAAATGGAATGAAAACATTGTTAAGTAAAAGTAAGTTAATAAAATTATTAAGAGATAAGGTATCCAGACCATTGGATACCTTATTTTATAATTTTTTATTTTTTACTTTAATTATAGGAGTTTTATTATTTATTCTTTTGCCTAGTTTTTCTGTGATAAAGGAAAGTCTTTATTTTGATGGCAATCTTAGTTTTGAATTGTATAAGGATCTTTTTCAGGATAATGCTAAATTATTATCTAATAGTTTTTTAGTCGCAAGTTTAACTACGATATTAACAATATTTTTATCTTTGAATACTGCTTTATATTTGAGTTATACAGAAGATAAAGTGAAAAAATTTATACTCATTATTTTACTTTTAACTATGATTTCTCCTCCATTTGTTTCTTCATTAGCTTATATAAAGCTTTTTGGGAGAAGAGGTTTTATAACTCATGGTTTACTAGGACTTAATTTAAATACTTATGGATGGCATGGGGTTGTTTTGATGCAAACTTTTAGTCACACATCTTTAGCAACTTTAATTATTACAGGTGTTTTGCAAGGTATTGATAATAATATTATAAATGCGGCTCAGGATTTAAAAGCAGATCTTTGGCATATTTTAAAAGATATAATAATTCCTCTTGCAAAGCCTGGGATTATTGTTGCAGCACTATTGACTTTTGTAAAAAGTTTAGCTGACTTTGGTACTCCAATAATAATTGGTGGGAGTTTTAATGTATTGGCTACTGAAGCTTATCTTAATGTTATTGCTTATTTTAATTTACCTCGGGCTGCAGCTTTAAATGTACTTTTATTAATTCCAGCATTATTAGCATTTATTGTATATTGGTATTATATGAAGAACACTAAAATAGAAATTGGTAGAAATGTCAAAACTGTTAATTTAGATAATAATAATTTTAAATTAACTGGATGGGTAAAAAATATTATAACTTTTGTTACTTGGTTTTTTATTATATTTATTATTTTACAGTATTTAACGATTTTTCTTTCTGCTATAACAAAATATAATAATGGAAATTTAGTTATTACTTTAAAACATATTAAAGGCTTTAATATGAAAGAATTAGAGAGTTTTTTTCGTAGTTTAAGATATGCTTTTATCACGGGGATAGTTGGTAGTATAATTGGTTTGCTTTTATCATATTTTATAGAAAAGTCTAATATAAAAGGAATAAAAATAATTGATATGATAACTACTTTACCATATATTATGCCAGGTACTTTTTTTGGAATTGGCTATCTTTTAGCATTTAATAATAAACCTCTTTTACTTGTGGGAACTACTTTAATTGTTCAGCTTAATTTTATTTACAGACAAATGCCTCTTGTAACTAAATCAGGTAATGCAATATTAAGTAAAATCAATCCCAATATTGAAGAAGCAGCAAAGGATCTTGGGGCTACAAAAATGTCAATAATAAAAGATATTATCATGCCTTTGTTAAAACCTGCTTTTTTGATAAGTTTTGTTAATAATTTTGCTGTAACAATGACTTCTATTGGTGCAGTTATTTTTCTAATATATCCTGGTGAAAGTATTGCAACTGTTGAAATGTTTAACAATATTGAAAATGGTGATTATGGTATTGGTGCTGTAATTGCTTGTATGATTATTTTTTCTACGTTAGTAATTAATTTGATTTTTTCTAAATTTCTTTTAAAAGATGA
>JBNJDL010000058.1:0-11360 GCA_051744825.1 Bacillota bacterium
ATTCTTATACTGAATTTTAATTAATTTTTTTGAAAAATATTAAAGGATTTAAAATGATTCTCTAGAATAATTTATTTAGTGCATAATTTCATTTATTGATTAGGAGCTGGTGTAGTTTTAACTCATCCAGAATTTGAAATCTATAATGACCCAAATGACCAGGAGCTAGGAATTGGAGGAGCAGGTTTTTATTTAGATGGTATTACAGCTCAAGCAGCAGTTGCAAAGCAATATGATTTAACTGAAAATATCTTTGCTACAACAGAAGCTATGTTTACTGCTTCTTATGCAAAAGTTAAACCTGATGATTATGAGTACGAAGCAACTGTTCCTAATTCAGCATTACATATTCTTGCTGGCTTAGGTTACAATTTTTAATTATTATTTAATCTAAACTTATAGATAAACCTCAGCTTTTATTAGCTGAGGTTTTATTTTTCTTTATTTTTACCATCTATATTCTACAAATTTAGCACTACCATAACCTAAACCAGCTCCTGCTACAACATTAGAAGCCCAATGTACATCTTCATAAAGTCGACTTATACCTACTAGAGAAGCAACTGTATAAGACAAATACTTATATTCAGGATAATGCTTTGCTATAGAGGTAGCTAAAGCAAAGGCAGTGGTTGTATGACCAGATGGCATTGCATGATATGAACTATCCAGGGTAAAGTGTTTATATTCAACTGGCCCTGGTGGTCTTTTTTGTCCAATAATAGATTTTAAAACTAGAACACTTACCCCACCAACTAATAATGATTTTTGTGAATCTCTTCTTGCTTCCTCATCAGGTAAAATTGAAGCTATAGCAAAATCAACTCCTCCATGCCCAAGATGAGTTATACCTGACATTGCTTTATCAACAAAAGGGGTTTCCGTTTCAAGAACTATATCCCTTATTTTCTCATCCACATTTTTAGCTAAAATATTATTTGAATATGTAAAAATCATTAAAACAACTAAAAAAACAACTATAAAATTTCTGTTAATATTCATCACCTCCATTAATTTTGTATATAAACTAACTTAAATTGTCTAATAAGTATAACACATTTTTTGTTTCCCATAAAGATAGCTAAAAATTAAATTTTAACTTATTATGAAATATTGAATATATAAAAGGATTTAATAATTTTTTATAGAAAGAATTAGTTGGACTCATTAAATTATTTATAAAAATGGAGGTGTTATAATCTATATATTATATAATATCATTTTTATTATTTTAGCCCCTATTATTTTAATCTATACTCTTTTCACTAAAAACAATCTTGGGAAGAATAATTTTTTATATAGATTTGGATTTATCCCAAAAGATATAACTAAAAATCTCAAAAAAAATAATAAAACTGTTTGGTTTCATGCTGTTTCAGTAGGAGAAATAAATGCTATAACTTCATTAATAAATAAATTCCATCAAAAAAATTCTGAATCTAATATTATCATTTCTACAGTTACTGCTACAGGTCAAAAAGAAGCAAAAGATAAATTTTCAGACAAAGCGAAAATAATTTATCTTCCTTTTGATTTTTTCTGGGCCTCAAAGAGAATTATGAAATTAATCAAACCAGATATATTTATTACTATTGAAACTGAAATTTGGCCTAATATGATAAAATATGCTAATAAATATGGAGCTAATATTCTAATGATAAATGGAAGGATTTCTCCTCGCTCTATTAACAATTACAAAAAAATTAAAAAGTTGATCAAAAAAGTATTTAATAAATATGATGAATTTAGTGTTATTACTAAAAAAGATGCCAAAAGATTAACTGAATTAGGAGCTAATGAAAATAAGATTGTAGTTAATGGAAATTCTAAATATGACCATCTTAGCAATAAAATAGATCCTGAAACTCCTAAAAAAATGCGTTCCAAATTTTATATCAAAGAAAATACTAAAATATTTATAGCTGGAAGTACACGTAGCGGTGAAAATGAAATAATCATTGAAACCTTTAAAAAACTAACCCACAAATATGAAAATTTAATTTTAATAATTGCACCTCGTCACTTAAATAAAGCTCAAAAAATAAAAGAAATAGCAGATAATTATGAAATTAACACCATTTATAAAACTGAAATAGATGAAGGAAAAAAAAGAAATGAAGAAAAAATTATAATTCTAAATACTATAGGTGACCTTTTTGAAATATATTCTATTGGTGATGTAATTTTTTGTGGAGCAAGTTTAGTCCCAAAAGGTGGTCAAAATATTATGGAACCAGCTGTTTGGGGAAAACCAGTGCTTTATGGATCTTCTATGGATGATTTTAAAGTAGCTAAAGATATTTTAGAACAGGTTGGATCTGGAATTCAAATTAAAAATAAAAATGAATTATATAATCAAATTACTTTTCTTCTTGATAACCCTGATCAAATTGAAATCCTTGGAAAAAAAGCTAAAAAAGCTGTTTTTTCAAATAAAGGAGCTTCTAAAAAAAATGTTGAACTTATCAATAAATATTTAAAGGAGGATATTAAAAATGATTAATGAAAAACTTTTAAATAATCTTTATGAAGAACTAGAAGAACCAAATAAAAGCTGGGTAGATCAAAGTATTGAAAAAATTGTTGATATAAAAAAGAATAATGGTAATATTGTAGTTGTGACTGGTAGTGGCCCTAATATTCATGAAGGAGTTACAACTCTTATTGCTGAATTAATTAATAAAGGTATTATTGATGGTGTAACAACTTCATCAGCTGTAATAAATCATGAAATGGCAGGTGCTTTAGAAAAAGTACATAGGGTTGATGGAAGAAAGTTAGGCTTTAAAGAAGAAAAATTACCTTTAGACAATCTTGTAGAAGCAAGTCTTCTGCCAAAAAATCAACTAAAAATGTTAAAACAGGAAATGCCAGTAAATGAAGATTTGATGAATGATATATTATCTGAAGAAGGTAATACAATAATAAAAGCCGCAGGTAATATGGCTTACCCCTTAGGCCTCAGAACAGAGAAACTTGCTCGCCAAGCTGAAAGTTTAGCTAAAGCAAATAGTAAACCTTTGGAATATGTAGTCGGTAAAGGTGCTGATCCAAAAACAATGTTAGGGGCAGGGGCTAAAAATGAAATACCAGTACTGGTAACTGTTCCTCAACTAATAGGTGGAGGAGCAGTTGGTTTAGCGGTTGGAGATTCTATTTCTCTTACAGAAAGATCAATGAGAATCGCTAAAATGTTAGACAAAGCAGATGCAATTATTGAATCAGCTGTTGCTTTAACTCAAGAAGTTCATGATGGCCCATTTGAACTATATACTGGTCATGGTGTCTGGGCTGATCACGAAGGTCAGTGGACATTTAGCTTAAAAGATAAATCTCTAATAAGAATCGATCTTGATCCTAATTTAGCAAGAGCCTGGAAACAACAAAGGGAGTCTAATGCAGTTCAGGAAGCTATAGCTAAAGGTTTACCTAAAACTAAAGTAACAGGTGTTCCATTTAGAATGGAAATGTCAGGATTCTCAAGATTACCAGGAAGTATCCCTATTATAGAAGATATTGGAAAGATTTGGCCTATAATTGCTTATAAAGTTGCTGAAAAACTTGATATAAAATTAGACTTTATTTCTTATCCTCAGTCTACTGAAGATGGCCAAAAAATGAGAGACTGGATTGTAAATGAAGTTAAACCAGTTGATAAAGAGAAAATGTTTGCTGAATTTAGATAATAAACATTTCGGCCTCAATTAAAAAAATGAGGCCGAAAATTATTTACCATCTTTTTAATACAAACTTAGTTCCATAATATCCCACACCAGCTCCAGCTACCACATTAGAAAACCAGTGAGCATCTTCATATACCCTACTTATAGCAATCAAAGAAGATACCGTATAAAAATATTTTTTATATTTAGGATAGTGTTCTGAAAGTACTGTAGCAGCTGTGAAAGCACCAGTAGCATGGCCAGAAGGCATAGAATGATAATTAGTATCCTCAGTAAAATGTTTATATTCTTTAGTTCCATCAACTTTAGGTCTTTTTTCACCTATCATTATTTTTAATACTTGAGTTACAGTAGTTGTAAATAGTAATGATTTAAAAGCATCTTTTCGAAACTCATTATTAGGTATCAAAAAAAGCAGTGGAGTCATTTCAGCATTTCCAAGTTGAGTAATATTATGCATAATTTCATCTAAACTATCTGTTTCAGTCTCTAATACAATATCTCTTATTTCATAATCCACCTCATTTATAGGATTAGCATGAACTGGATTCTGAAAAAACATAATTGAAAAAACTAATATAACTACAACTAATAAAAAAGAAGTTCTATTAATTTGTTTTGGCAATTTTTTCCTTCCCCCTCTAATTTGCATATTTCCCTTTTTTATAATTAAACCATAATGCTGCTATAATAATTAAATTTAATCCTACCATACTATGCAAAAAAGTCCAATCCACTGAATTGTGAACAATATTTCCAATAAAAATAAGTAAAAAACCAAATCCAAATCCCTTTTTATTATTTATATTTATAAATATTTTTTTGATAATACTTTTATAAATAATTATTACCATAGTAAAAAAACCTAACAAACCTGTTTCAACAGCTACATCCAAATATATATTATGTATGTGTCTAAAACTTTTAGCTCCTTCTATTTTATATTCATTAAATATTTCAGAAAATCTTCCTATTCCTACTCCTAAAATTGGATAATCCTTTAAAATATTAAAGCCTACTTTATATTGAATTAAACGCTGATTAATTGATTTACTTTCTAAATTATCAATGCTTTTAAATCTTTCTATAACACTAGTTGGCAATAATAAAACAGATAAAGTAACTAGAATTAAAAAAGAAACAATCATTATAATTCTCGACTTATTTGTCTCTAATCTATAAATAAATATCATTAATGCTAATATAATACCAAAAATATATCCAAGCCAGGCTCCCCTAGAATAAGTTAACATCAATAAAATGGTAGAAGATAAAAAATACATGAAAGAAATTATTTTATATTTTTTATTTTTATTAAATAATAAATAGCTAAAAGCAAAAAGAGCTATCATCATAAAATAACTTCCAGCAGTATTAGCATTATTATAAGTGCTGGTCAAACGACCCCTAAATCCTTTAAACAAAAATTCATAAAAACCATAACCAATAACTAATGTAGCTGATATAAAAAATGATAGAAAAACTTTTTTGAATTTTTCATTATTATCTATTATTTCAACTGTTACTACAAATAATATAATATATTTAAGGTAAGTACTAATAAAAGTATCCAATATAACTAAAAAAGCTTCTTTGGAAGCAAAATTAATTAATGGTAAAAACAAAATAAAAGAATAAAAAATTAACCATTTACTTAAATCACTTTCAGGGTTTAAAATACTTTTATTTTTTATTTTTTTTATTACCCACAAAATAAAAATGAAAAACGAAAATGTATTCATTCCTGATCTAGAGATAGGAATAAAAAAAACAGTTAAAATTAATAAGATTTCTATAATTTTATTAATATCTATTTTATTTTTAGCTACAATTATTTTGTCAAACATCAAATCTCTCCTCTAGTATTTTAACATTCTAATCCCCTTTTTAAAAACATCTTCAACTTTTAAGTTCTTCATACATTCCCAATTATAAGGACATGTTTTCTTATGACAGGGTTGGCATTCTAAATTCAATTTTACCACTTCATGCTTTTGCCCATAAGGTCTATATCTCCAAACTTCACTGGGCCCAAAAATTGCGAGGGATTTAGTATTCCGTGCCACCGCCATATGCAATGGCCCTGTATCACCACTAATAAATAAATTAAAATAATCTAATAATCCAGCTAATTGTAATAATGTAGTTTTTCCAGCCAAATTACAAACATTTCTTTTCATGTAATTTACTACTTTTAAAGAATCTTGTATATCTTCTGGTCCACCCAAAATAATAACCTCAAATCCATGATCAATTAACTTATCACCTAATTCAGCAAATTTTTTTAATGGCCAACGTTTGGTTTTCCAGGTGCCACCAATATGTAAACCAACTAATTTCTTTTTGAAATTAATATTATTTTTGTCTAAAACTGATTTGGCCCATTTTTTTTCTTTATTAGTTATATTTAACTTTAATCCATTATTTTCAACAATTTTTATTTTTTCCATTGCTTTAGCTATATCAAGATAATAATCTACTCTATGTTTTTCATTATTTGGTTTTATTGAATTTGTATAAAATAATTTTCTGAAGTTATTGTCAACAAACCCTATTCTTTTAGGTGCTTTACTTAAATAAGCAAGCAAAGCAAGTCTAGGATTATCTTGTAATGTTAAAACAATATCTGCATTAATTTTTCTTATTTTTTTGATATAATTTATATATCCTATCAAACTACTATGTTTTTCTTTCTTGTCATACAATATTAATTTATCAATATCTTCATTATATAGTAAAATATCTTTTATGTTTTTCCTTATACTCATAATTATCTCTGCTGATTTGTAATTTTTACGAATAGTTTCTAATAAGGGAGTTGTAAAAAGAATATCACCAATAGCTAAAAAATCAAGTATTAAAATTTTTTTCTTATTCATATAAATTCACCCTTATAATAGAAAATCAACTTTTTCTTTGACTTTTTTGACTGAAATTTCATCAATATTATTATTCTTAGATTTAATAATTAAATTATTACCTTTATAGGGTCCATATCTTTTAGGTGAAGTTGGCCCATAAAGTCCCACTAATTTAGTGTTTAAAGCCATAGCAATATGAAGAGGTGCTGTATCTCCAGTTATTAATAAATCCAAACGGCGAATGACTTCTGCTAATTCTATCAAATCTGTTTTCCCAGCTAAGATAACAGGGGGTTGTCTCATAATTTCTTTTATCCTTAAACATTTTTTTCTTTCTGGGGGACTCCCAAGCAAAAATAAAGTTACATCTTTTTTATTAATAAGCCAATCTGCTAACTTGGCAAACTTTTTTTCATCCCAATCCTTTTTTTCTCTGCTAGTAGAAGGTACTATAGCTATTTTTTTCTTCATTTCATAATTATTTTCATTGAATAAATTATCAATCTTATTTTTGGTTGAAACAGGAATATTAATTGTGAACTCTTTTTCTATATTTTTATAATCAATATCAAGTGTTTTTAAAATAGATAAATATTCATCTACAACGTGTTTTCCAGGTGAATTTTTTATCCGTTTTGTATATAACAAAGAAATTAACTGTTTTTTAAAACCTATTCTATAATCGGCAAAAGTAAAAAAAGAAAAAACTCCGCTTCGAAAAACACTATGTAAATCTATAACTAAATCATAATCCTTCTTTTTTAATTTATTAATAAAATTAATTATATATTTAAACGCTGATATTTTTCCTTCATTTTGAGAAATGTTTTTTAATTCTTTTTTAGAAAAAATTATTACTTCATCTAAATATGGATTATTTTTTATAATACCTTCAGATTTGTCTTCAACCAAATAAGAAAGAGATGCTTTAGGAAAATTGTTTTTTAATACTTTAATAACTGGAGTTGTTAATAAAACATCTCCAATAGAACTTAAACGTATAATCAAAATTTTTTTAGGCTTTATTCTCATCAACTCACTCCAAATAAATTAATCTATAAAGTTTAAAATTATTTTTTTAGTTTTTTTAATTGACCCTTTCTGTTGTTTGATTAATTCGGCAGCTTTTTTAGCATTATCTTTTGTCATATCCAAATTATCAATTAGAAATTTAATTTTTTTTAATAATTTTTTTTCTGAATTAACTACAAAAGCAACTTCATTATCTATTAAAAAATTAGCACTATCTTTTATATTAAAATAATTAGGACCAAATAAAATTACATTTTTTTGCAAAACTGCTTCTAAAGGATTATGTCCCCCTTTTTTTATTAAAGTACCTCCTATAAAACTAATAAAACTAACTGAATAGAAATCTTTTAATTCTCCCATTGTATCTAGTATAAATAAATCTTTATTTAAATTTTTGTTTTTACTATAATCGCTTCTTTTAAAATAACTAAAATTATTTTTTTTAGCTAATTTAATTATTTCCTCAACTCTATTTAAATTTCTAGGAGCCAAAATCAGTCTTAAGTCAGGATAATTATTTTTTAATTTTTTATAAATATTTATTAATATTTTTTCTTCTCCTTCATGAGTACTTCCAGCAACTAAATATAAAAAACTATTTTCTTTAAGTTTATTTATGATTTCGTAATGTATCGTCTTTTTCCTTTTGTTTTTTTCTTTTTGACCTATATCAAATTTTAGGTCATTTATTTGTACTACTTTATTTAAGTTATTAATATATTTTTTTATATTTTCATATTCTTTTTCACTTTTAACACTAATAAAATCCAATTTATTAAGCATATTAGGTAATAATCCTGGTATAAATAAATATTCCCCAATACTTTTTTTACCAAACCAGGCATTAATCATCATTATAGATTCAGAATATTTATTGGCATAATGAATAAAATTAGGCCATAAATCTGGTTCAATTATTATCACTAAATTAGGAGAAATTTTTTTTAGAAACCTTTTTATTATCCATGGCAAATCAAAAGGTAACATTGTAATATATATATTATTTTTAAATTTTTTTTCAGCGAGTAATTTACCAGAATGAGTACTTGTAGATAAAATAATATCATATTTTTTATGCTTTTCATTTATAGTGTTAATCAATTTTTCGGCTATCATTATTTCACCAACTGAGGCCGCATGAAACCAAATAATTTTTTTATTATTTGTTTTATTTACTAATTTATTTTTCTCAATAAAACCCATTCTCTGTTTGAAAGTATCTCTATATTTTTTATTTATAATAACTTTAAAAATATAAATTGGTAAAAGAAACACTGAAAATATTATTATTAAAAAATTATATATTATTAATATCAATAAACCCACTCCTATTTAGCTTGTATTCTTTGATAAAAGCTCCACAGCTAATTCTACATTCTTTGAAGATGCTCCTCTATTTTGTAATATTACTTCTCTAGCTTTTTCACCTTTTTCTGCAAGTATTTCGGGATTATCCAAATAATAATTGAGTTCTTTATTCAATTCATCCCAGGTCTCTACCTGTATTCCCACATCATTATCTAAGAGTAATTTTGTACTATCTTTGAAATTAAACATATCCTTACCAAAAAAAACTAATTTCCCTTGTGCCGCAGGTTCTAGTATGTTATGGCCACCTTTCCCCATCATACTACCTCCAACAAAAACTAAATCAGCTATACTATAAATTTGAGCCAATTCTCCTATTGTATCTAAAATAATAACATCTTCTTTATTTCTTTTTTGTACTTCAGTTCTTTTAATAACAGAAATATTTTTATTTTGATATAATTTTTCAATATCAGCACTTCTATCAATATGTCTTGGAGCCAGAATAAAAATCAAATTAGGATAATCTTTTTTTATATTTAAATAAATATTCAACAAATTTTCTTCTTCATCATCATGAGTACTACCGGCAACTAAAACTGTTTGATCTTCATCTATTTTAAATTCCTGTCTGTATTTTTGGATTTTATTTTTATCAGGTTCAGCATAAGTTTGATCAAACTTTGTGTTACCACTATTTATTACTTTGTTTTTTGTTGCCCCTAATTCTATTATCCTTTCTAGATCTTCAGAAGATTGCATACTCAAAAAATCTATTTTGCTTAACATATCATTTAAAATTGGTCCAAGATATTTATATAATTTAAAACTTTTTCCACTTATTCGCCCATTAACATACATAATTTTGCTACCATTTTCACTTGCATTCTTTATAAAATTTGGCCATAGTTCTGTTTCCATAATAATTATCAAATCAGGATTAATAGCTACTAAGGCTTTTTTTACTATAAAAGATAAGTCCAAAGGAAAATATATTATGTTATCAACATTTTCTTCTATTATTTTATGAGCCATCTCTTGACCACTAGTGGTTACAGTAGAAAATAAAATTTTATATTCAGGAAATTCACTTCTCAATTTTTTAACTACTGAACTTGCCGCTACTGTCTCTCCCACAGAAACTGCATGAATCCAAATAGTAGGTTTATTATGAAATTGATCTTTAATTTCATTGGATATAATCCCAAATCTCTCTTTTAATTCTTTATTATATTTCCCTTTAAATAATTTATATAATATTATTGGAATATATAAAATTAAAGCCAATGTTAATATTATATTATAAATTATATACACAAGTATAACCCCTTTTATTTATATTAATAGGTTTTCCATCTTTTATGTAGCCAAAACCACTGTTCTTTATTTTCACTAATCACTTTTTCAGTTAAATCATTTAAACTTTGTAACTTTTCTCTTTTTTCTTTTTCACTTAAGCCCTTTTCTACTTTGCGTGGTGAATAAAAAACTAGCTTATGGTCAACAAAATCATTTCTGATTAAAAAAGCCGGGACTATCAAAGCTCCTGTTTTTTCAGCAAATTGAACAACACCTGGATAAGTAGAAGCAGGTTCTCCAAAAAAATTCAATTTCCAACCTCTATTTCTTGCATCCTGATCACCTAAAACAAAAAGACATTCTCCTGCTTTTAACTTAGAATAGGACTTTCTTATTGAAGCTCCTAACTTAATAATATTCGCTCCTTTATTTTCTCTAATATTATTTATATAATCATCAAAATATGGATTATGTTGTTCTTGGACAATAGCATTTATAGGAAAACCCATTAAAGAAATAAATGAGCCAAGCCATTCCCAATTTCCAAAATGAGCTCCATAAATGATAACTCCCTTATCTTTTTCAAATGCTTTTTTAAAATTTTCATATCCTTCAACATCTACATATTTTTCATAATTATTTTTATCGATCTTTTTCAATAATATAAATTCTACTAACATAAAACCAAGATTTATATATACTTTCTTAATAAGATTCTCTATTTCTTTTTCATTTAATTCTTTTCCAAAAGCAATTTTTAGATTGTTTTTAGCTACTTTCCTTCTGTTTTTAGTTAAAAAATATGCTAATTTGCCAAAACCTTTACCTAAATATTTTTGCAAGCTCTTAGGTAATATCTTTACAAAAAAAGCAAAGATCCTAAAAAGAAAATAGATAAGTAGATTTTTCATTAAATATCCTCCTAAATTCAACAAAACTAAATAACATTTGCTCTAAGTAAATCCTGGAAATTAAGCATACCAATTGGTTTATTATTTTTAACTGCAGGTAAATCATTAATTTCTCTATCTTCCATTATGTTTAAAGCTTCTACAGCAAGTTTATCTGTTGATATAAAAGTAGGCTCTTCTGTCATATATTCTCTTACTGGCTTATCAATAAAATTCATTGACCTTTCCAGTAGACGCCTTATATCTCCATCAGTTATAATCCCAAC
>JBNJDL010000059.1:0-11344 GCA_051744825.1 Bacillota bacterium
GCTGAAGCAATAGGAGCAAAAGACAAAAGAATAATTTTAAAACATATCTTACCTAGTACATCAACTTATGTTATAGTTAGAGCTACAGTTGCTATTCCTGGATATATTATTATGGAATCTGGACTTAGCTTTTTAGGACTGGGTATACAGGAACCAAATGCAAGTTGGGGAAATATGTTAACAGCTGCCCAAAATGTTACCAAAATTACTGGTTTCCCCTGGTTGTTAATTCCTGGATTTATGATTTTCATAACTGTATTAAGTTATAATTTATTGGGTGATGGTTTAAGAGATGCTCTTGATCCAAAATCTAATGAAGATCATCAATAAATTAATAAGAATAAAATAGTAACTATAATTATTAAAGGAGAGCAAAGTAATTACTTTGCTCTCCTTTATTTTTATAAATAATAATTTTTAATTACTAGCATATTCTCCATAAATTTCATAATCACAATTTGTACAGTTAGCTTCATTTAATTTATTCTTAGTTTTATAACTATTTCTAATTATTAACTCTTCTCCACATTTAGGACAATAAGTATTATTTTTCTTTGTATTTCTTATATTTCCTAAATATACATATTCTAAATTTTCAATTGCCTTTTCATAAGCCTCTTCTATAATTGAAATTTTAGTTGCTTCTTTATCCATTTTATATGCAGGAAAATAGCGAGACAAATGAAGAGGAATCGATTTATCTATATTTGCAATCCAAGAAAACAATTTAGATAATTCATCTAAATCACTATTAATACCTCCAATAATTAAGGTTGTAATTTCTATGTGAATGTACTCTGCCATAGTTTTTATACTCTTTTTTACAGGATTCACATTAGCAGCAGCATATCTTTTATAGAATTTATTATTAAATGACTTTAAATCAACATTAGCAGCATCAATATATTTTAGTAATTCTTTTAAAGGTTTTTGATTAATATAACCATTTGTAACTAATACATTTTTCAAACCTTCTTTTTTAGCTAATTTTGCTGTATCTTTTACAAATTCATACCAAACTAAAGGCTCTGAATAAGTATAAGCAATACTTTTAACTCCCTTATCTTTAGCTAATTTAATTACTTCTTTAGGTTCTAAAGTCTTTGTTTGAGGCTTTTTTTGACTTATTTGCCAATTTTGACAAAAATCACAATGAAAATTACATCCATAGCTTCCTAAAGATAAAATTTCTGAACCTGGATAAAAATGATATAAAGGCTTTTTTTCTATAGGATCAATTCCAATTGATGAAATTTCACCATAATTTAAAGAAAATAATTTACCATTTTGATTTTTTCTTACTTGACATATACCTGTATTATTAACGCTAATTTCACAATTATGGGGACAAAGATTGCATTTTACAGTTTTTTTATCTATTTTTTCCTGAAATAAAGCTTCTTTTTTCAATTTTTATCCCTCACTCTTCATAACGTTTTACTACAAAACGATATATTTCAATATTATCATTGGGTAATAACCCTGCTTTTTTTCTAGCTATATTTAACTGCTCTTCTACACTATTTACTCCATCTAAATCAGGTAATAATAATCCAGATTGATGCCCACCTTCAACTAATACTCCATACTTTTTAGGATCAAGTTTGCTTTTATCTTCAACTTTTTCCATTTCACCTAAAACATCAACAGAATAACTGATGTTTTCTAATTCGGATGAATTTACTTCCGGAAACCTTGGATCATGGATGGCAGCACTAATAGCATTTTTTTGCACTTCTTTAGCAATATTTTCCTGAGTACCTTTTGTTGTACCTATACACCCTCTAAGTTTTCCATCTTTTTTTAGAGTAACAAAACAACCAGCTTTTCTTTTTAAATCTTCTTCTAAATTTTCATTGATTTCTTCTTTTTTACCATATAAAACATAATCTTCAACAGTTTTTCTAGCTAATTTAGCTAAATCTTCTTTTTTTAACATTGTATCACCTCTATTCATTAATGTTAAAAGTACATACTGCATAACCTACACCAAATGGACCTTCATAAGACTTCAAATCACTTTCAACATCATATTTATCTAAAGCGCCTAAAGTCATAATAATCGGTCTTAAACCACATTCTCCAGCTTTTTCAATTAAAGATTTATTTATCTTTAAAATATCTTTAAAATTTTCTTCTTCTAAAAGATTTATTAATTTATTATCAAAATTTTTAGCTTTAGGATTATAACCTGCTGGAGCACCCGGTTTAAGTCTATGAGATAAATCTCCACTTGCTAGAAGTGCTCCTTTTAAATTCATTTCCTTTAAAGTATTATCTATTAATTTACCAAATTCATATAAAGTATTATAATTTAATAATCCCATACTTAGAGGAACAACTGGTACTTCTAACTTAGCTTCTTGTAAATAATGTAAAGGGACCAAAACTCCATGATCTAACTCTTTATCCATTCCATATGACCTTAAATCACTTTTATTTAACTTTAATAACTTAATATCTTTTTTTAGACTATTTTCTTTAAGTTTATCTACAAATTCTAAAAAATTATTAACTTCATAATTTACATGAGGTACACCGAAGTCTCTAAAATCACCTTTTAAAACTTCAAAATCAATAGCAGCTATTGCATCTCTAAATACTGCTCCGTGAGGACTAATAGTAATTAATAAATCTAAATCTTCATTTGCAAATTCCTGGGCCATTTCTTTTAAACTATTAATTGTCTTTTTTACTTTTTTCCTTTCTTCACCTCCAACTTCAGGAATTATTAAGGGAGGATGAGGACTTAAGCCAGCAATTTTTATACCCATGATTAAACCTCCTTTTAAAATTTGTTGAATATCCTTCTCTTATATTATAACGTATATTCATAATAATTTGAATTTTTCTTAAAAGAAAAAAAGAGAGGATATCCTCTCTTTTTGAATGCATATTGAAATTTATCTTTTTGAAAATTGTGGAGCTTTGCGTGCCTTTTTGAGACCATATTTTTTTCTTTCTTTCATTCTTGCATCTCTTGTTAAATAACCAGCTTTTTTGAGTGGCTTACGGAAATCTTCATCTACTTCAAGTAAGGCCCTAGCTATACCGTGTCTAATTGCTCCTGCTTGACCAGAAAGTCCTCCTCCATTAACATTAACTAATACATCAAAATTAGAAAGACTCTTAGTTAATTCTAATGGAGACTTCAAATCACGAATAAGTGATTTTCTATAAAAATAATCTTCTACATCTCTATCATTAACAATTATATTTCCATCACCAGGAACTAATCTTACTCTAGCAGTAGCAGTTTTTCTTCTACCAGTTCCCCAGTATTGTACATCTGCCATTAAATTTCCTCCTTTCGTTTACAATTCTATTTTTTCAGGTTGTTGTGCTTCATGTGGATGTTCTGAACCAGAATATACCTTTAATTTCTTAAAGATCTTTTTACCTAATTTGTTATGAGGTAACATACCTTTAACAGCATTTTCTATAATAAGTTCTGGATTCTCATCCTTTAATTTCTCATAAGTAGTTGTCTTCAATCCACCTGGATAATTACTATGATGAACATATTCTTTTTCTTGCCATTTATTACCTGTAAGCTCTATCTTTTCTGCATTAATTACTATTACATAATCCCCTGTATCTACATTTGGGGTAAATGTAGCTTTATGCTTACCCCGTAATATCTGAGCAACTTCTGAGGCAAAACGTCCTAATGTTTTACCTGAAGCATCAACTACATACCAATCTCTATCTATTTCTTCAGGTTTCGCCATATATGTTGACACTGATATCCCTCCTTTTTATAAAATACTATTTACAATATATCGATAAGGTAACGGGGCTTATAGACATATTGATTCATAGTAATTTTATTATATTTATGTCTAATTGTCAATCTTTTTTAATAATAAACTTTTATTAGTGTTAAACCTTTGGCTGGAGCTGTAAAACCAGCCTCTTTTCTATCTTTTGCTTTTAAAATTCTATCAATATCATTAGCAGGCCTTTTTTCTAAACCAATTTCTAGTAAAGTACCAATAATAATTCTGACCATATTATATAAAAATCCATTACCTTTTATTTCGAACCACATTTCTTCATTATGCTCGAACATTTCAAAACTTTCAATTACCCTAATTGTATCTTTTATATCACTACCTGATGACTGAAATGAAGCAAAATCATGTTCACCTATAAAATCTTTTAAAGCAAAATTTATTTTTTTAAAATTTAATTTTCTATAAAAAGTATATACATAATTCCTGGTAAAAACTGAATGATATGACTTATTTAAAAGCCTATATCTATATTTTTTTGCTTTACTATCATATCTAGCATGAAAATCATCGCTAACTAATTCAGCCTTTTTACAAACTATATCTTGAGGTAACATACTATTTAAGGCAATAGGTATCCGATCAACTGGAATAGAAACATCTAAATAAAAATTAGCAGTTTGTGCTTTGGCATGTACACCAGAATCAGTTCTTCCAGCTCCTATAACTTTCACTGGACTTTTATTTAATTTTCCTAATTTATTTTCTAAAACTTCTTGAATAGTTTTATTTGTATGTTTTTGAAATTGCCATCCTTGATAATTGCTACCATCATATTCAACTGTTATTTTTATATTACTCATACTATCTCATCCATTATTAAATATCATTTTATTTTCTAAAAAAAACTAACAGCTATAGCAAAAAGTACAGTTAAGCTAAGTGCTATAAAATCTCTTTTTTCAAAAGAAAGTTCATGAAGTCTTGTCCGTCCTTCCCCTCCTCTATAGCATCGTGCTTCCATAGCTAATGCTAAATCATCTGCTCTTCTAAATGCACTTATGAAAAGGGGTACAAGTAAGGGAATTAAACTTTTGGCTCTATTGATTATATTACCACTTTCAAAATCAGCACCTCTAGCCTTTTGTGCTTTCATTATTTTTTCAGCTTCTTCAAGTAAAGTGGGAATAAATCTTAAAGCAATAGTCATCATCATTGCCAATTCACTGGCTGGTACTCCAAATCTTTTTAATGGTTTTAATAAATACTCAATACCATCAGTTAGCTGTAATGGTGAGGTAGTTAAAGTTAAAAGAGAAGTAAACATAATTAAAAGCAATATACGCGAAACCATGAATAAGCCAGTAAATATCCCTTCTTCTTCTATACTTATAAACCTCCATTGCCAGTAAACATCTCCACCTTTGGTAAAAAACACATGGAGTAATAAAGTTAAAAGAACTAAAAATAATATTGGCTTTAAACCACTAATTATTTTTTTTATTGGTAATTTAGCAATAAAAATAACAATAGCTACATAAACAAGAAAAAAAGCAAATCCTATAAATTTGCTAATAAGAAAAAGGGCTGTAATTAGAATAATAGTTATAATTATTTTCATTCTAGCGTCTAATAAATGTATTAGTGAATCACCTGGGATATATTGTCCAATAGTTATATCAGTTAACATTTTTCTTACTCCTTAATTTAGCTAAAACCTCATTTTTAGCCTCTGAGATACTAAAAAGATTTGTTTTAACATTAAAACCTTTTTCTTTTAATTTATTTAAGAAAATTGTTATTTCAGGAAGATCCAATCCTAATTTTTGCAATTCTTCACGTTGACTAAATATTTTTCGAGGATGATCATCCATAACAATTCTTCCCTTGTCTAAAACTATAACTCTACTTGCTAAGCGGGCTATTTCTTCCATGCGGTGAGAAATCAATATTATTGTCATCTCATAATTTTGATGTAAATGATATAACAATTCTGTTAACCGTTCTCTTCCTTTAGGGTCTAAACCAGCAGAAGGTTCATCAAGTATTAAAACTTCTGGCCCCATGGCTAAAACTCCTGCTATAGCAACTCTTCTTTTTTGGCCTCCACTTAAATTAAAAGGAGAACGATCTTTAAATTCTTCAAAGTCCAGATTAACTAATTCCATAGCCTCTTTAACTCTTTTTTTGATTTTGTCTTGCTCGAGACCAAGATTTTTTGGACCAAAAGCAATATCTTTATAAATGCTTTCTTCAAAAAGTTGATGTTCAGGATATTGAAAAACCATTCCTATTTTTTGTCTAATATCTTTTAAATCAACTTTGTCCTTTGTTATATCAGTTTCATCTATATAAACATTACCAGTTGTTGGCTTCATAAGACCATTAAACAACTGCACTAAAGTAGATTTACCAGAACCAGTATGGCCTACTAAACCAATAAACTCATTTTTATCAATATTAAGGTTTATATTATCAAGAGCCCTTACATTTTGTTGTTCATATACATGGCTTACATTTTCTACTTTTATTAACATAATGAATTCACCAACTCATCAATGGAAAGAACTTCTGGAATATCAATTCCTTCTTTTCGTAATTCTTCTGCTAATTTAACGATTTCTGGAACAGATAACTCAATATCTTCCAATTTCTTAATATCTTTAAATATTTCTCTAGGATTTCCTTTTTTAACAATTTTTCCATCAGCCATAACAATTATTTTATCTGCATTTATAATTTCTTCCATAAAATGAGTTATATGAACTATAGTAATTCCTTTATTTCTATTTAAATTTAATACTGTATCCATAACTTCTTTTCTTCCCCTGGGGTCTAACATCGCAGTTGGCTCATCAAGTACAATGCATTCAGGCTCCATAGCTATTACCCCAGCTATTGCTACTCTCTGTTTTTGACCACCTGAGAGCTTGTGAGGAGTGTGACGTTGATAACCGTCCATCTCAACAAGCTCCAGCGCATGATCAACTCTTTTCCTGATTTCTGCAGTAGGTATTCCTAAATTTTCTGGTCCAAAAGCAACATCATCCTCAACCATAGTTGCTACTAATTGATTATCAGGATTTTGAAAAACCATCCCTATTTTTTGCCTTATATCCCAGGTGTTTTCTTTATCCGTAGTTAAAAGCCCATCAACTCTTACTTCACCCTTATCTGGCAAAAGTAAAACATTGAGTAACTTGGCTAAAGTTGATTTTCCAGAACCATTTGCACCAATAACTGCTACAAAGTCACCTTCATCAACAGTTAAATCTATATTTTTAAGAGCTAGCACATTATTGTCATTATATGAAAAATTTACACCTGTTAATTCTATCAGGCTCATGATAACACCTACTATTAAAGTATTATTCTACTAATTCGATTAAAGCCCTTTCAGCTGCATCGCCACGACGTGGATACATTTTTATAATTCTTGTATATCCTCCTGGACGATCAACGAATTTTGGAGCTATTTCATCAAATAATTTACTTACTACTTCTTTATCTTTAATTCTCTCCATTACTTTACGGCGAGAATTGAGATCATTATTTTTGGCTTTAGTAATCATCTTTTCAGCAATAGGCTGTAAATCTTTAGCTTTTGCTAAAGTTGTTTTTATACGACCATGGCGAAAAAAATCAGTTAACATATTGTTAAACATTGCTTTTCGATGAGAACTATTTTTATTAAGCTTACGCTTGGCCATCTTAATCCCTCCTTTATACCTCTGGATCTTTTAAGTCTAATTCAAGTTCATCTAATTTATCTTTTATTTCTTGTAAAGACTTTTTACCTAAATTTCTAACCTTCATTAAATCATCTTCTGTTTTATCTACTAATTCTTCAACTGTATTAATACCTGCTCTTTTTAGACAATTAGATGAGCGAACAGATAATTCTAGTTCTTCAATGGTTGTATCAAGTATTTTGTTTCTTTCTTCTTCTTCTTTTTCTACCATTATTTCTACATCATCAATTTCATCAGTTAAGTTAATAAATAACTCAAGATGCTCTACCATAATTTTTGCTGAAAGGCTTATAGCATCATCAGGTGTTACACTACCATCAGTAAGAACTTCTAAAATCAAACGGTCATAATCTGTAACTTGACCAACTCTTGTATCTTCTACATTAAAATTAGCTCTAACTACTGGACTAAAAGAAGAATCAATAGGTATTAATCCTATTACCTTATCAAAGTGCTCTTCATTTTCCTCAGCACTAACATAACCTCTTCCTTTTTCAACAGTTGCCTCAAGCATAAGTTTACTACCAGCAGCCATTGTAGCTATATGGTGATCTTTATTTACTATTTTTAAATTACCTGGAGTTATGAAATCTCCAGCAGTAACTTCACCTTCACCTTCAGCTTCAATTCTTATTTTTTCCATTTCTTCACCGTCATAATCAATAACAACTTCTTTTAAATTTAAAATTATATCTGTTACATCTTCTTTAATCCCGTCTACTGAGGTAAACTCATGCTCTACACCCTCTATTTTAACAGAAGTAATAGCAGCACCAGGTAAAGAAGATAAGAGTACCCTTCTTAATGCATTACCTAAAGTAATTCCATATCCTCTTTCTAAAGGGGCTATTTCAAATTCTCCATAAAAGTCATCACTATCTACACGTTCAATACGTGGTTTTTCTATTTCTATCATTTATTTTATACCCTCCTTTTATTATCTGTTTAATTCTGGGACTGAGGGCACTATTTATTAACGTGAATAGAACTCAACGATTAAGTGTTCCTCTATTGGGTGATCAATATCTTCACGTTCAGGCATAGAAACAATATTACCTTCAGCTTTTTCCAGATCTACACTTAACCAAGTCGGTGGTGTTAGTTCTGAATTATATTCAATAATTTCTTTGAAACGATCATTTTTTCTACTTGAATCTTTTAAACTAACTACATCTCCTTCATCTACTCTGTATGAAGGAATATCCACCTTTCTACCATTAACAAGAATATGCCCATGTAGAACAAATTGTCTTGCTTCATTTCTGGAAGTAGCAAATCCTAATCTATAAACTACATTATCTAATCTTCTTTCTAGTAGTTCTAAAAAGTTTTCACCTGTAACACCTTTCATTCTTTCAGCTTCTTCAAAATAATTTCTGAATTGCTTTTCTGCCATACCATAAATCTTTCTTACTTTCTGCTTTTCTCTTAACTGTAAACCATATTCTGAAGTTTTTCTTCTACCCTGTCCTTGCTCACCTGGAGCATATGGACGACGGTCAAAAGAACATTTTTCACTATAACAACGAGCTCCTTTTAAATATAGTTTTTCACCTTCAGCTCTACATAATTTACATACTGGTCCAGTATATCTTGACATTTTTACACCTCCATTTTCATTATTAACAAATTTATATTATTTTAAACACGACGTCTTTTAGGTGGTCTACAACCATTATGTGGGATAGGAGTAATATCCTTAATTAGACTAACATTTAAACCTGCAGCCTGTAAAGATCTAATTGCTGATTCTCTACCAGAACCTGGTCCCTTTACAAAGATTTGGATATCCTTCAATCCCATTTCTTTTGCCTCATCTGCAGCATCTTCAGCTGCTATTTGAGCAGCAAAAGGTGTACTTTTTCTTGATCCTTCATAACCAACTTTTCCTGCACTAGACCAAGCTACAACATTACCTTCTAAATCAGTAATTGTTATTATTGTATTATTAAAAGTAGATTTAATATGTGCTTGACCTTTTTCTATATTTCTTTTTATTTTCTTTTTTCTTCTCTTTTTTTTATTCTTAGCCATCAATTTCCCTCCTTTTTCTGAGAGTATTGAATTAAATCAATTATTTTCCAATAGTCTTTTTTGGACCCTTACGTGTTCTAGCATTAGTTTGAGTATTCTGACCACGCACTGGTAATCCTTTGCGGTGTCTTAGCCCTCTATAAGATCCTATATCTTTAAGACGTTTAATATCTGCTCTTACTTGACGACGCAATTCACCTTCAACCATATAATTATCCAATTCTTCTCTTAATTTAGATATTTCTGCTTCAGTTAAATCTTTAACTCTTGTATCTGGATCTACACCAGTATTATCAAGAATTTCCTGAGAACGAGAACGACCGATTCCATATATATAAGTCAAAGCAATTTCAACTCTTTTATTTTTAGGAAGATCGACACCTTCAAGTCTTGCCATTTTTTCACCTCCAAAATTTTATTTATCCCTGACGTTGTTTATGTTTGGGGTTTTCACAGATAACCATAACTTTTCCATTTCTTCTGATTACCTTACACTTATCGCAAATTGGTTTTACTGATGACCTAACTTTCATTACTATCCCCCCTTAATTTGCTTTATGGCGATATGTTATTCTGCCACGGTCAAGGTCATAAGGAGATAATTCAACTGTAACCTTATCTCCAGGTAAAATTCGAATAAAATTCATTCTCATTTTTCCTGAGACATGGGCCAGCACCTTATGCCCATTATCTAATTCAACTCTAAACATAGCATTAGGAAGCGATTCAACTACCGTTCCCTGAACTTCAATAGGTTCTTCTTTAGCCATAGATTCTTTATGCCTCCTTATAGTCTTCATAATCCTTAATAGCTAACTTTATGTCTTCATTTCGGACCCTTTTTCCTTCTTTTAGCCAACATGATAGTTCTTCTGCTACTACTCCAGTTTTGTTTATATGTTTTACATTTTTTCTTTTTTTATTATTGACTTTTTTACTTTCACCATCAAAAACTTCAATATATTTATTATTTACTATCTTAGCTACTATATATATATTTCCTTCATCTCTACCTGCAGTTGATTCGACTATTTCACCCACTTTAACTCTATTCATGAGTTTTACCACCTTTAATTACAGACTAAAATTTCCTTGATTATTATATCATATTTTAAATCAAAAGTGTAATTCTTTATTATAATATACTCAAAATTTCTGCTTTATTGTCTGTAATAGCAATGGTATTTTCAAAATGAGCAGAAAAACTTTTATCCTTTGTTACTACAGTCCAACCATCAGATAATGTTTCAACTTCATATCCTCCGATATTTACCATAGGCTCAATGGCCAAAACCATACCTGTTTTTAAGATAGGTCCTCTTCCAGGAGGCCCAAAATTAGGAATTTGTGGATCTTCATGCATATCTCTTCCAATACCATGACCAACATAATCACGAACTACAGAAAATCCATTTCCTTCAACATGTTTTTGAACTGCATTTGAAATATCAGTTAAGCGATTACCGACTACTGCCTCATTAATCCCAAGTTCCAATGATTTTTCTGTAACATCAAGCAGTCTTTGCTTTTCTTTATCTATTTCACCAACTGCAAAAGTTCTAGCTGCATCACCATGAAAACCTTCATAATATGCACCAATGTCTATGCTTACTATGTCACCAGAATTTAAAATTCTATCTTTATCTGGAATACCATGAACAACTTCTTCATTTATTGAAACACATACAGAAGCTGGAAAACCATTATACCCTTTAAATGAAGGCTTAGCATTTTTAGATCTAATAAATTCATCTGCTAATTTATTAATATCTGCTGTACTTATTCCTTTTTCAATTTTATCAGCTAAATAAGCATGAGTTTCTG
>JBNJDL010000060.1:0-11251 GCA_051744825.1 Bacillota bacterium
ACACACTTTAGATTATAAAGTCTTAGAACATAAAGATTATCAAAAAGCACAGCAAATAAGAGAAGAAGCTTTAGAATTAAAAGATAAACAGGATAATTACATTCATCCTGGTGGAAGTATGAGAAGAGGAATGAGCGATTCTCAGATAAAAGAAAATGCTAAAAATAATAGAGGAAGTAGGGGTATTAGTTCTTCCCAAATGAAAAAGATGGCTAAATGGCTAGAATTACAGGAAGAAATAAATAATTATTTTTCTGAAGTAGATAGACTTGAAAATAAGGCAATTAATGAGTTGATTGATGATGCAGATGTTGTTTGTGCAACTAATTCAACTTCTGGCTCAGAATTAATGGCTGAAAAAAAATTTGATTTAGTAGTGATTGATGAAGCAACTCAATCTACTGAACCAGCAGCATTAATTCCTATAGTAAAATCAAATAAAACAATTTTAATTGGGGACCACAAACAATTACCTCCAACAGTACTAAATCAAAAAGCAGCTGAAGCTGGTTTGAGTAAATCTTTATTTGAAAGGCTTTTAGAAGTGCAAGGTAAAGAGTTTTGGTCATTACTTGAAATTCAGTATAGAATGCATGATAAAATCATGGATTTTTCTAATTATCAATTTTATGATGGTAAATTAAAGAGTGCTGCCAGTGTGGCAGATCATACATTAAATGATTTAGGAGTAGAAGTTGAAGAAAAGAAATGTTTTACTGATAAAGCTTTAATTCCCGAAGAAGTAGTGGCTTTTTTAGATACTACTAATATGGAAGCAAAAGAAAGGTCTTTGCCTGGATCTAATTCATATGATAATCCAGTAGAAAGTGAATTAGTTCTTGATATAGCAGATGAAGCACAAAGATTAGGTTTAAAAGCCAAAGATATTGCAATTATTACCCCTTATAAAGATCAAGTTGATTTATTAAATCATCGCTGCAAAAATGAAAATATAGAAATAAATACAGTAGATGCTTTTCAAGGAAGAGAAAAAGAAGTAGTAATTTTATCTTTTGTGAGGAGTAATAATAAAAATAATATTGGGTTTTTAAGAGATTTAAGACGATTAAACGTATCATTAACTAGGGCTAAAAGGAAGTTAATAATAGTAGGAGATAGTAATACAATTTCTACTAACAAAACTTATGCTGATTTAGTTGATTATATTAAAAACAAAGGTATTTATTATTCTCTTTAAAAATCCCTGAATATGGCATAAATTATTTTTACTACTCTATTGACAGCCTTTATGGCATATTATATACTAAGAACAAGCATGCATAATGTCAGTTATTTAAAGAGGTGAAAAAATGGGTGATGAATTAAGACAGGGGCAAAAATTATCTAAAAGAGAAAAAGAGCGGATTGCCAGGGAATTAATTCAAGGATATCAAAAAATGGCGTCACTCAATAAAAAATTAGCAGAAAATGGCTTTTTAATGGAGCATGAGAGTGGAGATGAGACAAAATAATGTCTCATCTCAATTCTTTATGTATAAATAGATTTAAATTAGGAAAAATATTTATATAATATTGACATAATTAAATTTACTCGTATATAATAGTATTGTCTCAGTAAATATTTGGAGGTGTGCTTGTGAAAGAGTTGAAGAAGTTAGTAGTAGAGTTACCACATAGCTTAGTACAAGAAATAGATTACTTTGTAGAAAACAATGATGAAAGAGATAATTTTATAAAAGAAGCCACTAAATTATATATTTATGAAAAAAGGAGACAAAAAATAAGAGAAAATTTACGCAATGGATATATAGAAATGCGTGATATAAATTTACAGTTGGCTGATGAAGGCTTAGGTTCTGAGTATAGAACTATTTGTTATTATGAACAGGGTTTAGCCAAGTGTGATTAACTGGAGAGTGAAAAAAAGTGGATATTAATAGAGGGGATGTATTTTATGCAGATTTAAATCCTGTTATAGGTTCAGAACAAGGTGGAGTTCGTCCTGTAGTTGTAATTCAAAATGATATTGGTAATAAGTATAGTCCAACAGTTATTGTGGCAGCTATTACTTCAAAAATAAATAAAGCTAAACTACCGACTCATGTTGAAATAGCTGCTAATTCAAGTCAACTTGATAAAGATTCTGTTATTTTATTAGAACAAATTAGAACACTTGATAAAAAAAGGTTACAAAGAAAGGTCACAAGTCTTGAGAAAAATACTATAAAAAAGGTGGATAAAGCAATAGAAATTAGTTTAGGTTTAATAGATTTATAAAAAGATTCTTTGGGAAACTGAAGAGTCTTTTTTTTTATGAGATTTAGATAAAGGATTTAATGAATTATTATCGAAATTATTTATAGAAAAGCAACTAAAAAGTTATTTAAGGGGGACATAATTTTGGCAGAAGATATGGTAAATGTTTATCGAGGTGAATTAATCGAATCGATACATCAGGGGGACATAGTAGTTGTTGATAAAGATGGAAAATTATTATATGAATTTGGGGATAAAGATAAAATTACATATTGGCGTTCTGCTGCAAAGCCTGTTCAAGCAATTGATGTAGTAAGCTCTGGGGCAGCTGAAAAATATAATTTAAGTGATAAGGAACTTGCAGTTATGTGTGCTTCTCATAGTGGTGAAGATCAGCATGTTAAAGTTGTAAGGGGTATTTTAGACAAGATTGGCTTAGATGAATCTGCTTTAGATTGTGGTACTCACCCACCATTAAACAAAAAGACAGCCAGAAGATTATGTAAAAATGGTGAAAAAGCTACAGAAATCAGAAATAACTGTTCAGGAAAACATGCTGGTATGCTTACTTTATGTCAATATTATGGTTGGGATATCAAAAATTATCCAAGACTTGACCATAAATTACAACAACACTTACTTAAAATAGTAAGTGATATTACTGATTATCCAAAAGATAAGATCTATAAAGGTGTTGATGGTTGTGGAGTAGTAGTTTATGGAATGCCATTAAAGAATATGGCTTATGCTTTTGCGAGATTATCAGCTCCAAACACTTTAGCTAAAAAATATCAAGAAGCTGCTAAGCGAATAACAAAAAGTATGGAAAAGTATCCTGAATTAGTTGCTGGAAGCAAAAGATTTAATACAGAACTATTAAAAGTTGCTAATGGAGAATTTTTTGCTAAAAGTGGAGCTCAAGGTGTGTATTGTGTTGGCCATGAATATGAAAATATTGCTATTGCTTTAAAAGTCAAAGATGGAAGTAGTAGAGGAGCTAGACCAGCTGTAGTAGAAGCAATGAAACAATTAGATCTTTTATCTAAAAAGCAATTAGAAAAATTAAAGAAATATCATGAATATGAAATAAAAAATCATCATGGAGATAAAATTGGAAAAGCAGTAGCTGATTTTAAATTAAAAAAAGTGAAGTAATTAGAGGAGGAAAAAATTATGTTAGCAATCAAAGATGTAAAAATATTAACAATGGAAGAAAAGGACTATGAAAAGGCAACAGTTTTAGTTGAGGATGGTAAAATAAAAAATATAGGTGAAGACTTAAAAATACCTGAAGATACAGAAGTTTATGATGGTAAAGGAAAAGTTATGATCCCTGGAATGATAGATGCTCATACCCATGTTGGAATTGGTGAAGAAGGTATAGGTTGGGAAGGTGCAGATTATAATGAAATGTCTGACCCTATAACTCCACACTTACGTGCAATAGATGCAATTAACCCTCATGAAAAAGGAATGGAAGATGCTAGAACTCATGGAATTACCTCAGTTATGACTGGCCCTGGGAGCGCAAATGTAATAGGCGGAGAAAATATTGTTATAAAGACTACCGGAAATACTATTGATGAAATGGTAGTAAAAAATCCAGCAGGAATGAAAGCAGCCTTTGGTGAAAATCCCAAAAGAGTATATAAGGATCAAAATAAAAGCCCAAAAACAAGAATGGCTGTAGCTGCCAAAATGAGAGAAGCTTTTATGCAGGCTGAAGACTATCTAAAAGAAAAAGAAAATGCTAAAAAAGAGAATAAACCATTTAAAAGAGATATAAAAATGGAAAGTATAGCTAGAGTCTTAAATAAAGAAATACCACTTAAAGCCCATGCTCATAGAGCAGATGATATAATGACTATAGTTCGCATAGCAAAGGAATTTGATCTTGATGTAACTATTGAGCATTGTACTGAAGGACATAAAATAGTCGATGAACTTGTAGATGCTGGTTTTCCAGCAATAGTTGGCCCATCACTTACTACAAGATCAAAGGTTGAGTTGATGGATAGAAGTTATAAAACTCCTGGAATACTTGCAGAAGCTGGAGTCAAAGTAGCTTTAATGAGTGACCATCCAGTTATACCTATTCATTATCTTCCAGTTTATGCTGCTCTTGCAGTTAAATCAGGTATGGATAAAAGAGAAGCTCTTAAAGCTATTACAATAAATCCTGCTGAAATTTTAGGTGTAGAAGATAGAGTAGGTAGTATTAAAGAAGGCAAAGATGCTGATTTAGTTTTATTTGATGGTGATCCTTTAAGACTAGAAAGTGAAGTAAAAGAAGTGTTTATAAATGGGGAACTAGTTAATAATTAAATTTATAACTTTAAAAAGCAGCCTTTTTAAAGGGTTGCTTTTTTAGTTGATAAGAAGTAAGAATTATCATATAATTAATATAAATTATTTGTTATTATACTCACAAAAATTATTATTAATCACTTTCTGGAGGTTTGGATATGAAATTAAAGAAAATTGCAAAAAAATTAGAAGCAAAAGCAGTTTTTGAAGATTTTCAAGATTTAGAAATAAAGACAGCCTGTGGGGCTGATTTAATGAGTGATGTTTTAGCCTTTTCTCATAGTAAAACACTACTACTTACTGGATTAACTAATCCTCAAGTTATTAGAACTGCAGAAATGACAGATATTGAAGTAATATGTTTTGTTCGAGGTAAAAAACCTACTGCTAATACTATTGATTTAGCTAGAGAAAAAAATATAGTTCTTTTTTATACTAAAAAACCTATGTTTGAAAGTTGTGGTTTGCTCTATGAAATGGGTTTAAAAGCAGAAAAATTACATGAATTTAAATAGAAGTGGAGGAGTTATTTTGCAAAAAAAATTAATTGAGCAGAGAATAGAGAGAAGAAATTTTAAAAGAGGAGGAGAAGTTTCCAGTAAATTAAAAAGTGTATTAAGAAAGTTAGGAGTAGATAATAATATTATTAGAAGAACTTCTATTATAACTTATGAATTAGAAATGAACATCATTATTCATTCTTTAGGTGGAAAGATAAAAACTATAATTAGTAGTGAGTATATAACAATATTAGCAGAAGATGATGGCCCTGGGATTGAAGATGTAGATAAAGCTTTAGAAGCAGGTTATTCAACTGCTGAAGATGAAATTCGTGAGTTAGGTTTTGGAGCAGGTATGGGTCTTAATAATATAGAAAAATATTCTGATGAGATGGATATTGAAAGTTCTAGTGAAAAAGGAACTAAAGTAGTAGCAAAATTAAAAGTTTGAATAGAGAGTAGGTGTTTGTTTATGAAAAAACATTCTGTGCTTTTAAAAGAAGATAAGTGTGAAGGATGTACAAATTGTGTAAAAAATTGTCCTACAAAGGCAATCAGAGTGCATAATGGAAAAGCTCAAATTCGTGAGGACTTATGTATAGATTGTGCAGAATGTATAAGAACTTGTGAATATCATGCTAAATATACACAAACTGATGAGTTGAAAGATTTAAAAAACAAAAAAATAAACTGTGCTTTAATACCTCCAAGTTTTTATGGACAATTTGATAAAAATATTGATATTGAAAATATATATTATGGATTGAGGAAAATTGGTTTTGACCTTGTAGTTGATGTAGCATTAGCAGCAGAAGCCATTTCACAAAAAACAGAAAAATTTCTAAACCAAAATGAAGGTTCATATATATCTTCTTCTTGTCCAGTAGTAGTAAGATTAGTAAAATTACTTTATCCTGAGCTTTTAGATCAATTAATTCCTATTAAATCACCTGTGGAATTAATGGCTGAGAAAGTAAAAAGAACTTTAACAGATAAAGAAAAGGTGAAAGAAGAAGACATAAATATATTTTTTATAACTCCCTGTCCCGCTAAGTTAAGTACAGTTAACAATCCTCTTGCCCAAGATAAAAGTTATTTAGATGGAGCAATAGCTGTTGATATGATATATGATAAGCTAATTGATATTTTAGATGACAAAGATTTTAATAAAAATATTGAAAAAAATTATAATTTTGAAAATGAAAAACCTTATTTAGGAATATCCTGGGGACAAAGTGGAGGAGAAGAAGAAATTTTAAATAATTATAATGAAAATGAAACTATTTCTGTTTCTGGTATAAAAAATGTTAAAAAAATATTAGAAGAAATTTCTAGAAATAATATCAAAGGTATAAAATATTTCGAATTAGTAGCCTGTCCTGAGGGTTGTGTTGGTGGAATATTAAATGTAAAGAATCCTTATCAAGCAAAATATAATATAAAAAAATTAGTAGAAAAGTATAAAAGTCAATCTAAAGAAAAAATTATGGTTGAACAGGATTTGTCATCTTATAATTTTGAACTTGACAAAAAATTTAAAGCAACTGATGCCAGTAAATTAGCTCAAGATTTAGATAAAGCAATGGAAAAATTAACAGCTTTAGAAAAAGAAATAGAAATACTTCCCGGTTTAGATTGTGCAGCCTGTGGTGCTCCTGATTGTGAAACCTTAGCAGAAGATATTGTAAATGGTGAAGCCAAAAGAACAGATTGTGTTTTTATGCTCAGAAAAAAAGTTGGAGATTTGGCAGATGAAATGTCATCATTAGCTCATGAACTTCCACCGGTTATGGGAGAAAAGAAGGAGGCAAAAAAGAATAATGAGGGTTAAAGATATAGTTGATAAGTTAAATTTAGAGGTTATAGTTGATTCTGATTTAGAAAAAGAAATTAACGGAGGTTATTGTGGGGACCTTTTAAGTAATGTTATGGCCAGGGCTAATGAGGGAGACCTTTGGCTTACTGTACAGAGTCATCAAAATGTTATTGCGGTAGCTCTTTTAACAGAAGTTGCTGCTGTTATAGTTGTAGAAAATTTTGAAATTGATAATAAAGCAATTGAAAGAGCTAAAGAAAAAGGAGTAAATATTTTAAGATCTGATTTGGGTGCATATGAATTAGCAGGTTTATTAAATCAATTTAATTTTCAGAAAGACTAAAATGATAAAATTCAATTTAGATCTTCATATTCATAGTGTTTTATCGCCCTGTGCTGACTTTTTAATGACACCTTTAAATATTATAAATAAGGCTAAAAAAAGAGGCTTAGATATTATTGCAATTACTGATCATAATTCAGCTAAAAATTTAGAAGTTGCTTTAAAAATTGCTAAAAAGAAAAATATAATTATTATTCCTGGAATGGAGGTGGAAAGTGCTGAAGAAGTTCATCTTTTAACATATTTTCCAACTTTAGAAAGAGTAATGCAATGGCAAAAAATAGTCTACAAAAATTTGCCTGATAAAGAAAATGATGAAGAATTTTTTGGCTATCAAATAATAACTAATGAAAAAGATGAATATTTAAAAAAAGAAAAGAGATTATTAGCTACAGCAACTGAATTATCTATTAATGAAATTGTAAATAAAGTAAAAAAATTAAAGGGGATAGTAGTTCCTTCACATATTTTTAGAACTAATGGTCTTATTAAAAATTTAGGTTTTATTCCAGAAGATTCACATTTTAAATTACTTGAACTTTCAAAATTAGATAATATGAACAAAGCGGAAACTCTATTAAAAAAATTTAACAATAATAGTTATTCTTTTGTTAAAAATTCAGATAGTCACTACTTAAAAGACATAAAAATTACTATGAATACAAAACTTAAAAAGTATGATTTCGACAAATTGTTTGAAAATTTATCAAATAAGAATTTTTATTACAATTAAGTATTGACTTTAAGTATAGCCTAAAGTATAATGTTATACGTGGAATGTGAAAGTAATAACAAAGAAAATTTATTAATTATAAATTTAAAGGAGGTATGGTTAATGTCCTGTAATTGTAACTGTGGAAATGAAAAGAAAAACATGGAGAAATATTTAAAACCTCTTTATGAAATTATGGATAATTATACTAAAGATGAGAAGAATTTAATACCTATTTTACAAGATGCTCAAAATGAGTATGGTTATTTACCTGAAGATGTATTAAAAGAAATTGCTTGTGAATTAGATTTATCTTTAAGTCAGGTATATGGGGTAATTACTTTTTATTCACAATTTCATTTAAAACCAAGAGGTAAAAATATTATTAGAGTATGTCAAGGAACTGCTTGCCATGTTAGAGGAGCTGGACCTGTTTTAGAAAAAATTGAAGAAGAACTTGAAATTGAAAGTGGTGAAACTACTGATGATTTAGATTTCACTTTAGAAACAGTGGCCTGTATTGGTGCCTGTGGATTGGCTCCAGTTATAATGATTAATGATGATACTCATGGTCGTCTTACACCTGAAAAAATCCCTGAAATACTTGATAAATATAAGGAGTAAAAAATTTAAAAAGAGGTGATAAAATGAAATCACTTGAGGAACTAAGAGAATTAAGAGAAAATCTTAAAAAAGATATTGATATGAGGGATAATAAAGATAAACCTCAAATTATAATTGGAATGGGAACTTGTGGAATTGCTGCTGGAGCTAGAGAAATTTTGAAAAAAGTAATGGAAGAAATTAAAAAAAGAGATATAGATGTAATAGTAAGCCAAACCGGTTGTATAGGTATGTGTGAAAAAGAACCTTTATTAGATGTTAAATTACCCGGTAAAGAAAGAATCACTTATGGAAATTTAGAACCAGAAGATGTAAGTAAAATAATTGTAGAGCATGTGATAAACGGAAATATAGTAAAAGAACTCGTTATTGCCAGGATGGAAGAATAAATTTTAAAGGAGGGTTAAGACTATGGAAGAAACAATATATCGTTCACATGTATTAATTTGTACTGGTACTGGATGTAAATCTTCTGGTGCAAATGAAGTAAAAGTAAAATTACAAGATGAATTAGCAAAACACAATTTACTTGATGAAATAAAAATTGTTGAGACTGGTTGTCATGGTTTTTGTGAAAAAGGTCCAATTATGGTTGTTTATCCAGAAGGAGTATTTTATTGTGAATTAGAAGCAGATGATATGGAAGAAGTAGTTGAAGAACATTTATTAAAAGGAAGAACAGTTGAAAGATTATTGTTTAAAGAAGCAATGACTGAAGATAGTATTCCTTCTTATCAAGATATTGATTTTTATAAAAAGCAACAAAGAATAGTATTATCAAATTGTGGAAAAATTGATCCAGAAAATATTGATGAATATATTGCAGTTGGTGGCTATGAAGCAGCTGGAAAAGCACTTAGTAGAATGGAACCTAAGGAAATAATAGAAGAAGTTAAAAATTCAGGTTTGCGAGGAAGAGGTGGTGGAGGATTCCCCACTGGTTTGAAATGGCAGTTTGCTAATTCAGCTGACGGTGATAAAAAATATGTAATCTGTAATGCTGATGAAGGTGACCCAGGTGCTTTTATGGATAGAAGTTTACTTGAAGGAGATCCTCATCGTATAATTGAAGGAATGATTATAGCAGGTTATGCTATAGGAGCAGATGAAGGTTATGTTTATGTAAGAGCAGAATATCCTCTTGCTATAGATAGACTTCAAAAAGCAATTGAAGATGCTGAAGAATATGGACTTTTAGGAGAAAATATTTTTAATAGTGGATTTAATTTTAAATTGAATATTAAAAAAGGAGCTGGAGCATTTGTTTGTGGAGAAGAAACAGCTCTTATGGCTTCCATTGAGGGAAAAAGAGGTATGCCTAGACCTAGACCGCCTTATCCAGCAAATAAGGGTCTCTGGGGAAAACCAACTAATATAAATAATGTTGAGACTTTCGGAAATATTCCTTTTATTATTAATAATGGTGGTGAAGAATTTGCTTCAATGGGAACTGATAATAGTACAGGAACAAAGGTTTTTGCTTTAACTGGAAAAATTAATAATACAGGATTAGTAGAGGTACCAATGGGTACTTCTTTAAGAGAAGTAATTTTTGATATTGGTGGAGGCTTAGGTGAAGGGCGTGAATTTAAAGCGGTTCAGACTGGTGGACCATCTGGAGGATGTATACCAGCTGACTATTTAGATTTACCTATTGATTACGATTCTCTTTTAGATGTAGGGGCAATGATGGGCTCAGGTGGTATGGTTGTTATGGATGATGGTACTTGTATGGTTGATGTAGCCCGCTTTTTCCTTAACTTTACCCAAAGTGAATCATGTGGTAAGTGTACTCCATGTCGTGAAGGAACAAAAAGAATGTTAGAAATTTTAAATAGAATTTGTGATGGGAAAGGAAAAGATGGAGATATTGAACTGTTAGAAGAGTTAGCTACTCATATTAAAGAAACAGCTTTATGTGGCCTGGGACAATCTGCTCCTAACCCTGTTCTTTCAACATTGAAGTATTTTAGAAATGAATATGAAGCTCATATTTATGATAATAAATGTCCTGCTGGGGTTTGTCCAGGAATGGCAAGTGCATATGTCATTGATGAAGAGTCTTGTGTAGGTTGTGGCATGTGTGCCAAAGAATGTCCAGTAGATGCAATAAGTGAAAAAGATGGAGTTTATGTAATTGACCCTGATGAATGTATTTCCTGTGGTGCCTGTGAAAGCAAATGCCCAGTTGATGCAATTTCTCAAGGTTAAGATTTTGAAAAAGGAGGGATAAAAATGAGCAAAATATCTTTGACTATAGATAATCAAAAAGTTCAGGTAAATGAAGGAGATACTGTTTTAGATGCTGCTGATAAAATTGGGATAGATGTACCAACATTATGTTATCATCCAGACCTTACAATCCATGGGGCATGTAGGGTTTGTGTAGTAGAAAATATAGAAAATGGAGAATTACTTGCTTCCTGTTGTACACCTGCTGTAGATGGAATGAAAATAAATACTAGAAGTTCTAAAGCTAGAAAAGCAAGACGCCGTAATGTTAAATTACTTTTAGCTAATCACCCTAATGATTGTTTAGGTTGTGATCGAAATGGAAGTTGTGAATTACAGGATATCACCTATAGTTTAGGAATTAATAGTGATGATATGGATGAATTAAGCGGTGAAACAAGAGAGTATCGAATAGATGATACTGGGCCAGCTCTAAAAAGAGATCCAAATAAATGTATTTTATGTGGACGCTGTGTTAGAGTTTGTGAGGAAGTACAGGG
>JBNJDL010000061.1:0-11114 GCA_051744825.1 Bacillota bacterium
TGACCTCTACGATGTCAATTTTATCTTAGCAAAATTTTAACTTTGCTTAAGTCAGAATAAGAATAATATCTCCTAAAGACTTTGTCGGCAAAATGTCGGCAATTTGTCGGTAGCGATTTTTAAGATGGATAAGACTTTAGTTGTATTTTGTAAAAAGCTCGGCAATTTTAAGTTTTGCCTAGCTTTTTACAAAAATAGCAATGGAATTTTAGGGCAACCCTTTATCTGTTTTACACTAATTATTATCTTTAAACAACTCTTCTTTGTTCCGGATTATTTTAATTCAAAAGAGTCAAATACTGCTTGTCTTAAATCAGGGTTATACTTATCCTTCATCCCTATATACATTACCATATGTATTACATCATTTTCACCCCTGATTATAAGTCCATCCATTTTAAAATCTTCCCCATCAATTTCGTTTTGAGCACCTGTTGCCTCATATGCAGTCCTGTCAGCCACCTTAACTTCTTTAAGTTCATCAAATTGATTCTTCATTTCTCCGTCTTTAAATTTCTCTTTAAATTCTTCTACTGATAAATCATCATCGTCTTCCATATAAAGTATCATTTCTTCAGCATCATCTTCATTCTTCTGGTCTGCAATTGCCATTTTTCTTCCACTATAACTATCTTCTAACTCTTGCACTGTATGCCACTCTTTTGGATAATGCAAAATAAAATCATCACTTTCAAACGCCTCTTCTACCAAATTTTCTCCAGTCATAAGAGTGACTCCACTAGCAACTAATAGCAAAACAACTGCAACTAACCCCACCTTCATTAAATTTGAATTCTTCATATTTTTCATCTCCTTTTTTCATATTATATTTTACATTATTCTACATTAAAACTTTTAATTAAGATTAAAATCTTATGTAAATCATACCAAATACATTAACTTTCTGAATTGATTTAATTTTTTCTAAAAAATCTACTAAATTTAGAACTAATATTATAAATCATTTGTTCTCATTAATCTCTCTTATTTCTAACTTCATTACCATAGAACTAGCAAATAAACCATAAACTTTTATCTTATCTTTAAATTTTAATGTTTCATATTTTCTATAATAAAATTAATCTTATTATATTTATTTTTACATGGAATCTAAAATTCTAGCTCCTGATTTCATAATAGTTATTCCTACTCGATGAAGTAGAAGTGGACTAAGAATAACCATAATAACAATTCCAATTATCATTATAATAATACCAAAACCAATTTTAATAATTTTAATAAATCTCACCACCTTATTGACATTCATCTTAAATTAGAAAAAATTTGTAATCTTATATATATCTTTGCTATTCAAATAAAAAATTTCTAATCCCTATATTTTTATTTTGACATAAAAAAAGTATTCCCTGCAATTTATTCCAATTATTTAACTAAGTTTATTTTTATAGTATACAATCTTATTTTATAAGCTGATAGATCGGTTATAATTAATTATACAGTTTTTTCTCGGACATGATATAATAAAAGAATATGAATTAAATTGGAGGAGAATATCATGCCCAAACGTTATAATGATGAATTTAAAAAGAAAGTTGTTGATCTCACTAATAATAGTAAAAAGATAAGTGATATTGTTGATGAATATGGCGTTGCAAGATCTACCGTTCATAAATAAAAAAAAGACTTTAATGAGTCTGGCTCTTTTAAAGCTAAAGACAACAGAACTGATGAAGAAAAAGATCTCTTGAAATTACGCAAAGAAAATAAGCAACTTAAAATGAAGAATGATATTTTAAAGTAAGCGGCGCTGATAATAGGACAAAAGTAGCCATCATTAAAGCCAATAAAGAAAAATACAGTATTAGCGCTATGTGCAAAGTGCTTAATGTCTCAAGAGGTTCTGGTTACTATGAATCCAAAAAAATCTTGTGCTATAGAGCTTGAAAATCTAATAATTACTCTCTTTAAAAATAGCAGAAATAATTATGGAATTAGGAAAATAAAAAATAAATTAGCTGAAAAAGGTTTCAAAGTATCTAGAATCATGAAAAAGTATGGTCTAGTCTCTAATTATACCGTCAAGCAATATAAAGTTTCTACTGCAAAATGTAATGAGAATAAGATAGATAATATTGTTGATAGAGATTTCAATAAAAAGCAAGCTCTAGATGTTATAGTTAGTGATTTAACTTATGTTAATGTTACTATATATGCCTAATAATAGACCTGTTTAATCGTCAATTCATAGGCTAGGCTGCCGGTAAGAAAAAAAGATGTTAAATTAGTATCTAAAGCTTTTTACAGCATTCAAAGACCAATTGACGAAATAAACATCTTGCATACTGACAGAGGTAATGAATTTAAGAATAAAGCAATAGACCAGGTTTTAAGCACATCCGATATTGAAAGGTCCTTAAGTGAAAAAGTTTTTCCTTATGATAATGCAGTAGCAGAAGCAACTTTTAAAGTAGTTAAAACTGAATTTGCATTTAACAGAATATTTAATGATTTTGAAGAACTTGAGTATGAGCTATTTGATTATGTTAATTGGTATAATAATCATAGAATTCATGGTTCACTTGATTATCTTACCCCAGTAGAATATAGGTATTTAATGTCCGAGAAAAAAATTGTCTTAAAAAGTGTTGACAATCGAAACTTTGTTGAAAGAACTATTGCAATAGTTGATTTAGTAAGAAAGATATCAATATAACAAATTTAAATGTAAGAGAATGTAGGAAAGACACATCAGGAAAGAAAATTAAATTTAAATAAATATCTTGTACAAGAAAAAATTAAGATATTCATTTATTAAACAAACTTTAAACACTTATTCCCATGTGACTTCTTTCATACAAAAATAAATCATCAAAAAATATTAAAACAGCCTCCTATTTCGAGAGCTGTTTTAATAAGTGGTAATCTCATAACCCTATGAGCAATTATCATTTTCCTAAGAACCATCAAATTCTTTAGTGCTGACTAAAAATCTAACTATGCTATACTAAATTTTAATTTTGTTTTCAAATGATTGTCTTGTAACTAACTATCTTGTACCAGTATCTCAATTATTAAAATATAATAAATTTATTTATATTTTCTTAGAATGATCCCACTTGTTTCAATCTGATATTTTTTAATAAAATCTAATGCTTTTATAGTAGACCTATATGTAGTTTATTTGTATTTGTCAAAATATTTTTCCAAATTTATACCCCAAATTTCACTTAGCATTTTCAAAAGATATCCTTCCATTTCATTTAAATTTTCATCTATAAAAATAATTTGCGACATAAAATCTAGCACAACTGTTTTATCAGTAATATCTAAAACAGAATCAAGCCTTTTAGCAGCTGAACGGAATTCCTTAATATAACCATCGTCAGTTAGTAAATTGAGTTTTTCAACTTCTTCATCAGGATCAAAACTCCCATCAAAATTATCCTCTAAGAACCCCATTATCAATTTTCTCTTTTTTTCAGAAGCAGAATCACCTTCAGCAAAACTTGTTATAATTAAAATAATAAATGTATCACGAATTACACTTATACTCATTATATCCCTCCATTTTATAATATGTAGTTCTACTACAAAAATAGCATCTTTTTAATACAACATTAATTCCAGTTTTGATTATACATTTTAATGACAACTATCTTGGCACATAGGAATTCATTAATAATTCAATAATCTTTCAATCTGGAAAATACATTATTAACAACTTTACCTAACCACCCCCTCTTATAGGTTCGATTATCTCTTTTATACTCACTAATTATTATGATTTTTTAATAAACATTTTTTTACAGACAGATAGATATTAATTTCATTAGAATAAATATAGATAATTAAAAATCTTTTTTACTTTATCAAACAATTACTTTTTATGTTATGCTATGAGATACGATAAATATAAATAATTTCATTTCTGTTTCATTCTTTGATGATTGAATGAAATTATTATATTCTTCTTTGAAATTTTCTAAAAGTGTATTAGGATAACGTTTTTTATCAATCTTTTCTAATCCTTCTTCCAAAATCGAAATCGAATTTTCAAATATATTTTCATAATTTTCATTAAATAAATTGGGATTATTTAATAAAAATTCTCTTAACTTTACTATATTGTTTTCTTGTATGATTCTTGATAATAAATCTGTTTTAGCTATTAATTGTACCCTATCATAAGCAGGAGAAGGTAAATTCAAACTCCAAGCTTTAGCTATATTTGCTTTAGCTAACCTTCTATAACTATCAAAAAAACCAAAATCTAACTTAATTGCTTTTTTACATAATGGAATTCTAGAATATATTATATGATACTTTGATAATTTTGTAGAAAATATAGCTTTGCTAATTAACAATTGTGGGCTTTTGGGATATTTCTTTATTAATTTATCAACTTTGTTTACAGCATCTTTATCAGATATTAAATTATCTTTGTGAGTTGAAATGATATTATTTAATTGATTTGCTCCTTTATTATCTAAATTTTTATCATAAAATTTATTCATATGTTACTTATCTCCTTTTAAATTTTTTATTATTAAGTCACTCAGAATCTAAATTGCCAATGCTTTTTCATGCCAATTATTAATACCTGCTTTAAATATAGTACCAAATAATAAATTTGTTTATCTCTTTTCCCAAGTTTAATAAACTAATATTAAATTTCTTCATAAGGAATAATTATCCTTCTATTTTTTATAATTGTTCTTTATTATTTTTTATTCTAGTAATAAATGCCTAAATAATATGCTTCCAATTTAATTTATATTCTTTTTTATTATATTATGTCCGATAAAAAAACTGAATAATTAATTATAACCGATCTACTCTCTTTTATAAATCAAATTAGCATAGTAGAAATTAGTATTACTCCAACTAGCACGACTAAACAACCTGTTCCAGACCCACCTTGCATTTTATTGCTACTTGTATTACTACTTCTAGATTTTTTACCCTTTAAGCCATTTATATATTCAGAAAATTCATCAGAATTTTTATCAACATTAGTCAAAACTACAAAATGATTTTTACATATCTTCTGTTGTCCATGGGCCCCTCTGTTTTTGAATAATTCTGCTGCGATTGCGAAACATTCTTTAGCTTTTTCATAATCTTCACATATCGCTAAAACTTTCCCAAAACTTTTATAAACTGCTGGCTCATTAGGATAATCTTGACTTAACTTTTCATAAATATTTAATGACTTTTGATATTTTCCTCTTCTCTTATATTCTACAGCTTGATCAATTCTTTCTCCTAAATCCTGTAAACTCATTAATAAATCCTCCCTTTTATAAGTTCGATTAGTTCTCTTATACTCACTCATCCTTAGAATTTGATTTTATAAATTTTAATTTTTAATAATTATCTAATTCATTAAATATATTATTAACAACTTCACCTAAATCATCTGCCTTAAAATATTCAGCTGAATGGGTTGGGGACTTCAAATCACCTAAATCTTTTGATTTTTTAATTATCTCATTACACTTGTTTATTAAATCATTATTTTCTCTAGGTGAAAATTCTAAAGCATTAACAGCCATATCAACTGAATTTTTAAACTTAGCTAAAATGAATAATTGAAAACTATAAACATAATATGCATAACTTGAAACCATAAATAATCTTTCATTAGATAAGTTCTTAGTAGGCTTAGTCATTGTACGCATATTTCCTTCTTCTATCCATCTATATTTATAATAATCTTTTAGTGCTAATATTATTTTTTCTAATTCATTTTCTAAATTAATAACTTTTGAGTTTTTATATCCCATTATAAGTTGATCATTTAATTCCATTAAAATCCCATATAAAGATTGTGCATCTATAAGATCTGGCTGCCCACCAAATTGTCCTTTTATTACAGGTAAAACATTATTATAATTCATTTTAATCCTCCTATTTTGATATTTTATTATCATAAATGCTTATATATCAGTTTTTAATTACTCCGGGAATTCTAGAAAAATTCATTCTATCGCCTTTATACCCTTCATAATTAAACCCAACTAACTCTCCAATTTGATCTTTTCCAGATATATTAACTTTTGAACAACAATCTTTTATCCTTCCTCCCCTATTCCCAACTGCTAAGCCACCTACTTGATTATTACCATTTATCTGATTTGTTTTAGCATAAACTTTTTTTATAATTCCTGAATTATTTCCTATTAACCCCCCAATCATATCTTTCCCTTGAACTGCCGCTTGACTATATGTCATTTTTGTAATTATACCATCACTACAATTATAACCAACTAATCCTCCCACTTCTTTATTCCCAATAACTCTGGTATTATCATCAGAATAAGAATTTATTATTTTACCTCTATTTTCCTTAACCAACCCTCCATCTATCTTATCAATAATATTTCCTTTAGCATAACAATTCTTAATCACACCTGTATTATTAAAAACTAGACCAGCAGCATCTCCAGTTCCATTAGATTTAATATTAACTAATCCAACATTTTTAATCATTCCACTATTATTAAAAAATAAAGCTCCCGTTTTTCTATCTGAAGTATCTAATAATAAATTTTTTATTTTATGGCCATTCTCGTCTAAAACTCCTTTAAATAAAATAGGAGAATCATATAGAGGATTATACCAATCATAACCAATTGGTCTGATTTTCTGTTCCTGTAAATCTATATCGTTCATCAATATATAATGATTCTTTGAATCTAAATCATGTAATTTTATTAATTCATCAAAGTTCTATAATTTATAAGGATTATCTTTTGTACCTTTCCCTTGTAAATTCACCTTATTACTTGAATCAATTTCTTTAATAGTTGCTTTTTACATTAATACTCCTCCTATATCACATATCTTCACTCACAACTTCATAACCTTCCATCTTGTAAGATCATTTTTCAAATGTTTTTTAGCAAATAATAAATTTAACTATCAACTTAATGTTTAGCTCTTTTTTTCGATAATCCGAATGTAATATTAGGGGGACTAATCATAATTGTTTTAATTTTATATCTTATTTATTTTATCGATATGTTTTTTTCCAGTTAATAATGCTTCCTTTGATTTTTTAGTTATTTCTCCATCTTCATCCAATAAAGGTGTATCAACAATAATCTTAATTGTTTGAGCTAACTGAGCGTTAATATAAATAACCTGCTTAGCATATTCAGTATAATTATTCCAATTTACCCCTTGCTCTTCAATAATATATTCCATTTTATTTATACCTTTTGAAAAGTGATTATCTAATTTCTGTAATACATTTTTTATTTGTTTTGTTCTTTTTTCAATACCAGATAATGCTTTACAAGCAATTTTGGATTGTTGTAAAAAAGTTTTAGCTTTATCTAAATTATTATTAGCATCGTTTAGTTTTTGTTTAGCTTTACTCGACATAATAAATCCTCCAACTGCAAGAGCAGGTCCAGCAACTACACCTCCAAGAACTGCCATTCCACCTGCCATACCATATCCACCTGCAGCTAACGAACCACCACCAAGCCAAGCTAAAGTAGCATTAGTAGCAGCAGCTCCACTTAAAGTTCCAATAGCTGTTCCAGTTGAAGCTGTCCCCAAAGTCATTACAGCACCATATGAACCATAGGCTACTAAGGCACCAGTTCCCAATGAAGTTGTCCCCCCTTCTAATAACTCGACTGCTTTAAGAGAAATAGTTCTTAATTCTTTTAATTCTTCTTTTGATAAATTTAAATTTTGCAATTCATTAATACCTATACTTTCTTTAAAATCAACCTCTTTAATTTTTTCAAATGTTAAAACAAATTCATTCATATTATTTGATAATATGCTGAGTTTTTCTTTCCCCAATTCTTTTAATGCATTCTTAGTCTTCTTCCTACCCTTATTTAATTTTCTTTTAGCAATCTTTGATTTTCTTTGTGCTTTATCATTAATTCCTTTTGCTTTTTTAATATCTTTAGCAGCATCATAACTTTTTTTAGCACCTGCTGCTCCTAATCCAGCAGCTAATCCTCCAATAATAAATGGTATTGGCATTTTAATTCCTCCTTTTTAATTTAAAAAGAAAACACAGTATCATCATCTTTCATAAATTCATTAAAATCATCAAAGTTTTTAAACTTTAATTTTCTACCGAATACTAATGCTATTTGGTTTAATCCTTCTGAAAACTCATTAATATTTTTTTTAATTGCAGCATCATTTATCTTTTTAAAAGCTTTATTAAATTTTTTTCTATCTTCCCCAATTTTATTAACAATCACATCTTCTAATTCTTTTTGTTTTCGCTTCATTTCTTTTAATGCTCTATTACTTAGTTGATTAATTAAATCTCTTTTCTGATTAGACAACTTTTCTTCTTCCAACAATTGCAAAGTTGACTGATATAATTGTGAACTGCTCATATATCCTACCATACTACCAATTACACTACCAGTCACAGTTCCTATTCCAGGTAAAATAAGTGTGCCAACACTTCCACCAACAGCTGCTCCCATACTTGCTGATAGCATGCCAGTACCTTTTTCCCCCATTTCTTGAACTAATTCTAACTCATCAATTTCATTATTCGCATATCTTTTTAAAGACTTAATCATCTGTAAAGTAGTTGTAGCAATCATAGCAGGCAAATTAGTCTTAGATAAATTTTTAACTACGTTTTTGCGACTAGTTTGCATTAAAGATTTAATAACTGTTCCTCCACTTCCAATGCCATAACTTATAATTGATCCTTTTGTAACATCTTTTAATACATCTAATGATGCCTCGTCAATTTCCTTATCATCTCTAATTACAGCTACAATATTTTGAGAGAAAGACACAGTTGCAGTTATTATTGCTCCAACTTTTGCTTGTTGTTTCCCTGCCTCATGGGCATTTTCAGCTATATATTTGGCAGTAGCAAGCTTAGGATGCTCTCTTAAAAACATTGCTTCTTCACTAGTGATCCCACTATCTTCAACATCTTTTACTACTTGATTAAAATTATTTGCTTTTTTTTCTAAAAGTTCAGCTTTTTTAATATTTCCTTGTTCCTTAAAATTTTGAGCTTGTTTAAATAATTCTTTGGAACGATTTTTAGAATACTCTTGTATTATTTCATATTGTTCTGATGGAACATTAATTGTATTACCTCTATATTTATCCCATTCACTATTAGTCTTAGCTAATTTATTTGCTAATTTTTCAGCACTATTTCGTATTTCTCCTGGTGTTCCATATTTCCCACAAAATTTCATTTGCGCTCCCCAAATAGGTTTCCCATTTGAGTTTAAAATTGGATTACCATTTTCATCAATTGCTATATGATCAAATTTGGGATGATTATTCATTCCAACGTTATCAGTTCTACTTATCTTTTCTTGATTTTCATTAATAATATTTTCTGCATTTGCTTTATTTTCATAATTTACTTCAGCAGAAAAACCAGCTTGTTGTTTAAGATTCTGATATTCATAATCTGGATGAACTTTGGATTGACTAATATGCTTTAATCCTTTATTAATAATCTCTCCATCAGGGCCAATCTTCCCTTTATATCCTTTTATAAATTCTTTTGCTGCTGATCCATACTTATCTACGTTGTTAACCGCTGCTCCACCTAACCCCATATTTAAAGCATCTTTCTTTTTTTTATCATCTTTACTATTCTCCTTACTCATTTTTCCCCTCCTTCCATTTCTCTTCTTTTTGCCATTTAAAACAATTTCTTTGATTTAAACAATTGTACTCTTTTCTAGTAAATTTGTTTTTAAAATATTTCTCATACATTTCATCAACCCTACAAATCAATGGTCTATTTTCATATATATTGCATAATCTACTTTTCTCATCAAAATAAATACAAGTCCCATCTCCACGATCTAATTCTTGATAAATCTTACTCTTATCAAGTTTAGTACAACAAATACCACATGCATCACATTGAAATTTATTCATTTACAAAAATTTCGGCCCTTCCATATAAATCTTGCATATCTTTAACCCATTGAACTGCTTTATCATGCTTACCTCCAGCTATTTCAAGATAATCTCTGATTATAGAGATAACCTCTTGTTCCTTTTTATCATAAATATTATCTGATAAAATAAGAGCCATAATCTCTAAAAATACAGCATTTTTAATTGTTTTAGAACTACCCTTAAAAAAATCAAGAATATCTTTAAGCTTTTTTTCTTGTACTTTATACTCATTTTCATCCAATAACATTTCAGTACGATATTCATTAATTAAACCTTTTTGCTCATCTGCAAATTTATCATTATAATTTGCAGCACAATAAGCCAACTCCAAAAAATTCTTCTGCTCTTCTCGATTTAGTTTTCTTAAATACATAAAACCCCTCCAATTTTTTATTTTAAATAATTATACCATATATCCATTTGGATATAATTTATCTAAATATACAATAATTAATTATTGTATATTTACTAATGAAATCATCTTATTCCCTTTATAATTAATTTTATTTAAAACCAATGTAGTTTTCAAAAGGCTAGCATCCTTAACTACTGTGACAAAGCTCTATAGACTTGAGTCATTTTTTCTATTTTCATTAGTTCTCCCGAAACATAAACTGAACCCTTTTTCTAAATTTTCCTTCTTTAAATCCATCTAAATAAGCAACTTCAAATGAATCTTCTTTTTCATTAATTGATAATTTTTAATTCTATCTAATCTATAGACAGTCGAAAAAATCATAATCTCTATCACTTATGTAAGCAATGAGATAAAAATAAAATTCTGAAAAATAAGAAGATAACTCATTACTATCTCTTTGAATTGCTTTATTGCTAACTCCAAATTTATCCACTAATTTTTGTTTGTTAATTAACTTTCCTTGATTCAGTCTTTCAAATATATATAATACATAGTTTTTTATCAGTTTGCCTGAAAATTTATAATCTTCCTATTTATAATAATTTTATGCATGTATGAACAAAGTTCTACAATCAACTATTATTTTCCTTTTTTTATTACAAATTAATAACTATCTTACTTTTGCTATTTTAATTAGCTTGATAAAGAGCTCTATCAAAATTACTATCTGTAACATAATTTATCCCAGCGAAAACTATTGTATCAAAATTTAATTTTCAAATTTTTTATTTGCCATTTCAATTTTCTGTTTTATTTTATTAACAACTAAATATATCTCATCAACTTTCAATTTATAAGT
>JBNJDL010000062.1:0-10855 GCA_051744825.1 Bacillota bacterium
ATCATCTATCCATTTTTCATATTTTCTTAAAAAATCTAACAATGCATAACTAGCACTTTTCATTTCATTTTGTTCATCTTCAGCAAGAGAAAAAAACTTCTTTTCTCCTTTCTTTTTAAACCATTGTAAAGTTTCTTCATCAACATCACAATTCAGCTTCTCAGATGCAGATCTAATGCAGCAGTATTCAAATGCATATCCTCTTTTAGCACTTCTTGGACACATTTTTTATCCCCCTTTAATTGTTATTATTTTTTCTATTTAATTTAAGTGTTTTATTAACTTCTACAATCTATTATTGTAGAAAAAGAAAAAAAGACCTTGAAAATAATTGATTTTATACTATTGTAATAATTTAGTTTATTAATAACATAACTTTATTACATTACTAACGCAAGTAATATAATAAAGTTTAAAATTAGCTATATGTTTAAAAATTACTATTAGATTTTAACTTTATAAAATCATCAAAATTAATTTATAACTTATATAAGCTGTTTTTATAAATATGAATAATGGTTTTGAGGATAAACTTGATAAAAATAGTTATTCATTTCTTCTATTTTAGATACAATTTTATTATTGGCCTCTTTAATATCATACTGGTCTAAATCAAGTTTATTATTTTTATTTTCGTTTCTTATTCTCAAATACTTTTCCACAAATTTTCTAACATTTTCGGGATTAGAAACCCAGCCTCTTTGAAAACTATGAAACCACATACAGTCCAATGGAATTTTAATACTATCATTACTAACGCTATGTTCTCTTAAATAACTTTTATATATCCCTTTATTTTTAATTAATGTTGCTTTAAAATTTTCTACTACTTTTCTAAAAGACTCATCCCAAGTTTTTTTATGGAATAATGGATAATTATCATTGTATACATCAACAGGAATAATACTGGGATCAATTAAACTAGGTCCTAATCCTCCTACAATATAAAAAAATAATCTATTAGTAGTTTCCCATATTTTATTTTGAAAATAATTTTTCAAAATAAAAAACGCTTGCTTCTGAAGTTTCAAAATATTTTTGTTTGAAACTGCATAATCATTAGCAATATCTTTATTAGGTCCTTTAAAAGATAATTCAATAATTATTTTTCCTGTGGGAACTAATTTTAATTTTGCCAATAATTCATCTAAAAAAATTTTACTTTTTTCTTATTTTCTTCTCCAAGCCAAATGTCATTAGTTTGAATAATAACTCTTGGTGTATCAATTTTATTTTCCATGAATTCTAATGCTTTATTACATAACTGGGCTGTAACCATTGACCGAGAATAATTAAGTAAAGGTCCCCCCCTTTTGTATTCTTGTCCAAGAAACTTCAAAATCAAAATTATTATTTAATATATTACACCTAGTTAAACAATCTTCTGTTGAAATTACCTTCCGCTTTCTTATGTAAGTTTCTTTATTTAAATATGATGATGCCTGTGAATAACAAAGTAAACATCTTAAATTACAGTCCCAGTATCTTAATACTAAAGCCCCATTTTCACTTCCTCCTTCTTTTTCATTTCTTTCCCAAGGAGTATATTTTTTTGGTTATTTTTTATAGCAAAACGTTCTTTCAATTATATTCACTCCTATCTAAAATTAACCTTTTCTAATATTAATTCTTATTTTTCTCACCCCAAAATATTACTTTTATTAAAATTTAAATCCTTCAATATTAAATATGCATTATCACTTTTACCTCTTTTATCCCTTGTTTCAAAAATAAATAGAATATCACTTTCTTTTCTAATTGTTTTGAATCAGTCACAAAGAATTTCATTCCTACAATTTTATACCTTTGATTTGAAATTGTAAATCTAAAGAATATCTATTATTAAATTTATCATATATTATACCCTTGCTTAAATCATTGATAATATTATAAATGACTTCATTTTGTTTGTATGTCTTTTCTCATTTCTGCATTATATTTTTGATCATTTTTCCCTTATACTTATTTAAAATATCTTCTTCATATAAATACTTTTTTAAATCATTTAAATTATTAAACAACTCTATACCACCATAAGATTTTATTTTAAATTTATAATCATATAAACCATCCGCTAATAGTTCAATTTCTATATAATAAATATTTTACTCTTTATAAAACTCAATTTTTTCATCTTCAGATAAGTGAGTAACATAAACTTTTCATATTTTATCACTTTCCTATAATCAGTTTAAAATAAGTGTAGGTGGATTTAGAACAACTCAGACTGTACCTAAAAATAGAAAAGATATAGATGAGTTAGGAAGAAAAATGTGCAAATATTTATTTCAAAGTTTAGATGAAATAATTTTAGAGAATGCTAATTGAAAAGAGAAGGGGAAAGTAAAGAAAAAAGATCAAGAAAGAACATTAATAACTAAGTTTCGATCAATAACTTTTTAGCGAAGATATTATGAATCAAAGTTTAATGATAAATATCATTATTTAGTAGATAAAAAAGTAGTCATAGAAAATATCAAAGGATAGATAGAGGATTAGAAGAATAATTAGTAGATAAGTCAACAGATAAATCTTATGATAAAGCAGGGAGTGAAACAATAGATAGATTATAGTTAGGCGGGCAAACAGTTATGAATAAAATTAGGAAATTAGAACAGATAGATAATGATTAATTAAATAAACCAAGTGAAAAGAAAAAGGCAAAAATACATTAAGTTACGCTACTTTTTCAATTGATGAAGCTACCAATTTAATTACTAATTGCATTAATAGAAAAGAACTTATTAATTCAAAATATGATGAGGGGCTTAATATTTATAAATTTAAATTTGATAAAACTGATTGTAAGAATTGTCTTCATAAATCAAACTGTGGAATATCACAACAGAAAAAATACAAGTAGATTTAATGATAAAGATTATCAAATAAAATTATTACGTAAAAAATGAAGACGCAAAAATATCAAAAATTAGCTAAAAAACTAGCTGAAATCGAAGGTATTACTCCCACAATCAGACATAAATATAACATTGATAACCTTCTTGTCAGGGGAATCTATATAAAAATATGGTTAGGATTTAAAGTTATGGTATATAACTTCAAGAAACTGCTTAAAGGATTACAAGGCCAAAATATAGCTTCTATTTACAACATATGTTTTTCTTTAATTACACAGTTACTATTCAAGAAAAAGAGTTTAATACTTGATTTAATCAGCTACTTTTTGTAAGATAACCATATAATAATTATATCTGATTTCTTATTATTTTTAAATAAAAATAATGGTAATTAAATCTTCTCAGCCGCATCCCATAATTTTTCTACACCACCATAGCTATATATAGAATTAATAAAACTATTAAACCTAACTTTTCTTTGATTTAAATCTTTCATTGCATTCATTCTATTAATCCATTTTTGCCTTAATTTTTGATCAATAGAAAATGATCTTAATACTTTAACAATTCTATTTCTTCTATCATAGCCTATTAAATTAACTAAATTAAATTCTTTAATTTGTTCTAATTTTTCTTCTCCATTGGGATATAAAAAAGGATCAAACACCCATTCAAAAATATTATTTCCTAATTTTATTAAAGGAAGCATGAAATTTTTATCTTCAATATATCTAAATTCTATATTGCCTTCTCTTAAGTTTTCTACTTCTTTTTCTTTCATATTAGTAAAACCTACAACAAATAGAAAACTATTACTTTTATCAGAAAATTCTAAAATTGCTCCATCATTAGGCAGTTTTAAATTTTGAAAAGGGAGTTCTTTTCCTACTTCTACTTTAGTCACTTCCTCCATAGTAGTCATCTCCTTTAAAGTATTAATTATTAATTATAATCTATTTAATTAGCAAAAAGAATAGTTACAGTTTCTTACAATAATCAGAAATCAATTGGCAATTCAATTAAATTTTTTCAATAACTCTAGTAATACCTTTATTAAATGGGATAATATTAATCCCTATAATATCATTCTCTCTTTATCAATATAATGTTGTGGAACCGTAGAACGGATTAATGATACTAACTTATAAAGCCTAACAGTATTTAACTCATTATATTTAAATATTTTATCCCATATTTCTTTTATTTCTATTTTTTCTTCTTTGGTTTGATCTTTCTTGTTCTTGATTTTTTTATATCTTTTATATAAATAAGGTATTTCTCTATCACTAATATATTTTTCTTCTTCCTGGGGGTCTACAAACATCTTATATACAGATAGTAAAGAGTTATCTTCATTAGTTTTAATTTGTTTATAACATAACCAATCAGTTTCATCTTTAAGATCTAATAAAGTTTCATAACATTGTTTTTTATTTTGATAGTCTATATTATTAGCTTCGGCTAATTCTTTTAATTCTGGAACTTTTAAAGTTCTTATACTAGGTAGTTTTGTAATATATTGATTAGTATTAAACCTTTTTTTAATAATTTTTGCAAAATCTAAATACTCTACTCCTTGAATAGTCCACTCAATACCATTTTTTAAACAATATGAACGTAAGAACGAAATACCACAGTCTCTACTAGCATTATATGTTAAAACAACTCTTGATTGGGCTTGTTTATTCAATTCATCTAATAGTTCCTCTAAGTTGCTGGTAATATAAGCAAAATCTCCATTATAAATTGCCCCCGAAACAAAATCATCATTAATACATTGTCCTTCAGTTACAATATCAAAAGTAACAATTTCTTCGTCCATTATCAAAGACCTCCTTACATAATGTACTATTAATTTTGTTTATTTCTGATTTATTCTTAGTTTTTACATTTTTAACAAACTCATCTTCATTATACTAATTCTAATATATAGTACTACCGACCTCACGGTTGGGACTTTTATCAAACTGTATGTACGGTATTTATCGTATACAGCTTTCAGTTACAGTTGTTCCTTTCAGGTCTTGATACATAAATCCCTATCTTCATATTACTACTAAACATATCCCTAGACCCTCACAAATCGCTACTCTTAGTTTAATATTACTGAGCTCATAGTGTTTTCTAATTTTTTATGATTTCCCTTCCACATTTCTTTTGGAAATCACTGTCTTTAACAGTGAAACCATTACAATTTAAATAGCACCAACCTCCAATTCTAAACTTCAATAAACTGGCTCCATTTTGCTATAATCAACTTCCGATAATTTTTCCACTACTATGATGGTTTCTGAAGTCTAGTATTAAGTAGTTCTAACTTTATCTATCCAGGTTACATCATCACTTATATTTATAGATTTCTATAAAGACCATATTAAATTCTCCTCTGAGCATTTATGTTGTATTAAAATCCTTCCCCCATAATTACACTCATTATCAACATACTCCTATGACCCACAAACTGACCTTAAATTTCATCCTCTTTTAGGTGGGGCAACAATAATGAATACCCCCCCAGTTTACATATTGTTTCAGAATGATTCTTCGCCTCAAAATTTTTAGATTTCATCTCACGATGAACTACCGTTACTATTGGCTGCAATCGAATTGTTTATTAAATGAGGTTGCCATTTGTTTTTTACCTTCTGCTTACCCATTTATCCCATTCTTCCAGAACAGATAGGACTTACACCTACTATCAGCATAGAATATAAAAAACTAAAGGCTGCTTAATCAACCTTTAGTTTTTTAGTTATATTTTATAGATATCATATTATAATATTTATTGTTGCTGTTCGTGCATTGTTTTCTTTTGAAGTTCTTTTTGCTCTTTTTTATATCGCATAATTTCTTGAGCATAAGAATCATGCAATGCCATTAATTCTATTACTTGAAAGGCTATGTCATCATATTTCTCTGGGTCAACTCCATTAATTTCTAAAAATTCTTTGAAATTATCCATAAAATCTGTTACTTCTTGATCCATACCTTCATTTTGGTTTTTAGTTTGTTTATTATTAGACAATTTGATCCCTCCTGTATAATATAAATTTAATTAATATTTTTCACGATATCTCTTGGTTTTAAATCTAAAAATTCTTAAGCTATATATTATTAGACCAGGTAAATAAATAACCAACTAAGAGGTATTTTTCTTTAATACGTAAAATATATAATAGTTCTTTGTCTGAAATATACTCACCCGATTGTTTTATAATATCTCTTTTTATTTTTAAAATCTAGACAATTATACTTTATGCATTTAAAAGATTAATTTCTTTACTAGTATATAAATCAAATAGCAAATTAGTTATTCTAATCAATTTCAATCTTATCAACTAATTCTTCCATTGGCTTAACACCTTCAGTATCAGTTATTTCTTTTTCTACTTTATGTTCATCAATTGCTTCAATAGTAGATGCACCAAACTTATCTTTAAGTTTGGCAGTTTCTAAAAAATCAAATTCTTTACATTTAGCTTTTGCTAATGCTTTTTCTGCATCTTCTGCTTTAACAACATTTTCAATTTCTTCTTTTACTGTTTGAATTGCACTAATTTTATAGTATGGCAATTTAACCACTCCTTTCTCATACTTTATATTACGAGATTTATCAACAAAAAACTATGATCTAACTTTGTTAACCTATGTATACATCTATTATCATTATATATTTCAAACCCACAAAATTGAATAAAATATTCCCCATATAATTAATATTTAAATTATATTTTTCTTTTTTAATTATATATAAAATCAAATTACATAGACATAAAGCCTATGTGAAAAAAATTAAGTATATTTAAGATAAGTGATAGTCATAACTAATAGAGAAGAATCAAACTATTTACTATTAGATAATAATCTTACTTATAGGACTATGCTTGGTTGCTGCTATGATATTCATTGTAGTAGAAGCTAACAACAACCAAGTAAAATTAAAGTCCTATAAGAGTGTTACCATCCAAAGTGGCGACACTCTTTGGAATATAGCTGATGAATGTGGAACTTCTTCTGTTGATATCAGCAGAGTAGTACACATCATCAATGAAAAGAATAACACTTTTAATAATATCAGACCGGGTATGATATTGCAAGTACCTGTGTTTGAATAGAGGTATATTGTTTTAACCCCATTAGTTTGAGGTTCTTATATATATCATTCATTTGGTATATATAAATGAAAATCTCAAATCTGGCTTATATATTTAAGTAATAAATATAACAAATTCTTGATATATAGGCAATAGAATAACTGTTAATGCTAAATAACATTCTTATCCGTATAGTGAAAGCTATATGAGTATATTAAAGGAGGTGTATAGCATAGCTAATAAGCCTACTTGTTTATTTGATGGCTTCTGTGGAAAATTAATCAACTGCAGAAGTCATCTAGACTTACTCTGGAACAGGTTTAATGTTGTTACAGAGGATTATTTGCAAGAAATCCCTGCTAAATAGGGCGATAAGCTTGTAGATAATGTTGACTACGATAACTATTTCGAGATATTGGATACCGATACAGTTATCTTAGTCAAACTGCTATCTGACGACAGAGGTCAGATAGATTTTGTGCTCAAAGTAGTCGGGGTATCTATTGATCCAGATCTCAACAGAGCACAATTTAATGCTGCAGGCAGCCGTTGTGGTTATCAGGACTATAACACTGCCTACAGCTTTGACTTTAGAGGGTAGTGTAAAAACAAAACTCCTATGAAAGCGAGGTAATTTTCTATGCGTATCCAGTCAATTCAAGGATGTGCTGTCTGTGGCGACAGTACATCAAATGGTCGACTTTGTTCTGATTGCAAGAGCAAAGTTGACAGAAAGACTAAGGAAGCTAAGAAACAAAAAGCTGACTTTCTTAGTCTTTTAGAGAAAGAGTTGCGTCTAAGACAGGCGTAACTCAATTGGTAATATTGATCTAGACATTTACTACCCTCTACCCCTTAATTGGAGTCTTTTTTAAATATATCATAATCAAATGGTATATTCAAGAAAGACTCTAATTTGTTGTTTATATTTTGGCTACAAAAAAACCTATGAAAGGTGATGATAAGAAGTGGCGAAAAAGCAGTCTAAATCATTAGATAGTAGCAATTCATCTTCAAACAACTATTTTGCTATCTAATGCATATATGGCTGTATGGTCATATTTAGAGGAGGTGTTTAGTATGTTAGAAACATTTATGTGGAATGATGCCCATTATAGAGTTTTACCAACAAATGATGGTGGCATCATCCACATAGACAATTTCAAATATGAGTCTGAGAATATAGTCTATCATAAGGTAAGCCTTATGATAGACTATTATGAAAATTAAAACGCCTGGGGGTGAACAGACCCCAAGTTTAATGGAGGTTGATAATATGCTTAACAGAATTAAGCTATACACCAACCACTAATTATTATAATATCATTATTGTAATAAGTCAATAATCATTTAATTATTTTAGTAAATATTTTTAAATAATAATTTATTCTTTTCTTTACCTGCTTTAGTCCTCCAATTATATCCTTTCATAACTACCATTCCACCACACATCTCTTGAATTCTATCTCTCACATCCTGTCCTAACTTATCTTGCAACCACTCATAATTATATTTAGCAGTAATAACTATCACTTTGTTTTTCTCATAAACTGCATCCACCAAGCGATAAATTATTCCTCGTTCAAATTCAGTAAATCCATCTTTAGCAAATTTACCACCCGTTAAATCATTCAAAGCAATTATTTGATTCTGCTGAATTGAATTTAAAGTCTGATTCAAATTCCCTTCTCCAACTGCATCCTTTAATTCACTTAACAACTCTCTGACATTAACCATAATCCCTGAATAATATCTATCTACAGACAACTCATTAACTATGCTAGCCTGTAGCCTAGTTTTCCCTTGACTAGGAGGACCCTGTAAATACAGGCCCCAATTATTAGCAGCAAACTCATCTATCTTCTCTACTAAAACTACCGCATGCTGATATGCTTCTTTATGTGAACTACACCTAATCTCAAAATTATCTAAGCGAGCTGACTTAAACCGTTCTGGTACTCTTGCTGATAATAGTCTATTGTCAACTCGTTTATTCTTAACACATTTACATTCCACTGCAATATTCTTTCCATCAGGAAAATAAAAACCTCTATCTTTACAAATCTGACAATCATACTTTTTCTGCTTGATTTTATTATCAATAGTCGGTGTATTTTGCCTCCAATTCTGCCATGCTTCCTTTACCTTTTGCTCTAGTTCTTTTCTTTTTATTTTTTCCTGTCCCACTACTATCCCTCCTACTTTGCTTTTTCTTATATTCTTGATCTAATCTTTTTACATCTGCTAATGAAGTAACCTCTGCTTTAATCCATTTATTCAGTAACCCTTTACCCTTATCAGGTTTTGCACCAAAGCAGTATTGGAAGGGGGCATCCTTATACCTTGCCCTCTTCATCCCCTCCAATACTACTTCTTCACTTAATTGCTCAGCAGTTTTAATCAACCTCTCTAATTGAGTCAAATTCACGTTTTTAACTTTCCAATAAGTTACCATAGCTTTTTTAAAGATTTGTTTTAATTTCTCTTCTCGCATACCCGCCTGATTAGTAGATAAGTGTTTAGTACTCTCTGTAACTTCTTTGGTATAGTCTGGTCCAGATTGTCCAACCCCTTTGGTCACTACTTCCTTTCGCACTTGGTCATTCTGACTAACCGGCTGTCCAAGTTGGCTATTTTCATTATCTAAAACTTTATTTAAGATTTGATAATCAATTGTGTACCACTTCGTTTTATCATACTTCTTTTGATTAAATTGGTTAGAAGAAATTAAAATATCTTTTTCTTCTAAAGAATTAAATATTCTTCTCACTGTTCTTGTACTCCAAAAGTTAAAGAAAGTTTCCTGCCATTGCGCATAGCTGTTATATACCCACCAGCGACCTTGATGAAAATACCTAGCTTTATCCTTCTCTTGTCTCTGCTGCAGTAAATAATGTAGCTGCTGTACTACTATAGCTTTATTTAAACCTAACTTGCAGGCTACACTAGGTTGAAACAACAAAGGACTTTCCTCTAACAGTAAATTTCCCATACTCTTCACCTATCCTGTTTTAAGTATAATAATTTATTTAAACTGATAGATCTTATCTCGCTGCTTTTCAATTCCTGTTTCTATACTATTATCAATCCACTTTAATAGCTTGTTTTTAGGGACTAATTTTCTTCTCCCGGCTTTTACAAAAGGAATCTGATTCTGTTTCATCAACTCATACACTTTACTATCACTTATCTTTAAAAATTCTGCTGTTTCTTCTACATTCATCATTACATTTTCTCGTTTTTGACTCCCACTTGCTATATTATCTAACTTTTGATTAATCTCTTTAAGTTCATCTAATAACTGTTCCATGACTCCCAACTTTTTAACCTCCTCAATTTTATTAACTCAAAAATAAGTTTTTTAAAAAGCTTATTAATCACAACTAACTTGGGTATTATAAAATATAACTAGCTTAGATAAATTAATTTGTTCAGCTATGTATCTTTTTTGTTACAGTGGTACAAAAAATAAATGACTTAATCGACCTAGAAAAACATAATCCAAAAATGCTTTTTAATCTCATTCCATAAAATATTATTAAGCTCATTAAACCGTCTCATTTATGTTACATTTTATTAATGCCACTGAGCAAAATAAATATTCATTAAATTTTAAAAATAATAAGTTAACATAAATTTATTTCTTTTGAGGAGTGGTAACTTTGAAATTTGCAGACTTTATCACCAATTATCTTGAAAAAAATAATCTATCTTACAGAAAAATGGCTGAACTATGTGATATAAGCCATTCTGAAATAGGTAGGTTAGCTAATGGAGAAGAACCTTCTATTAAAACTATCAATAAAATTTCTTCTGCAATTGATGTTTCTAGAACTAAATTACTGAGATTAGCAGGTTATTTAGATGATAATTCAGAAGCTAATCCCAATTTAATAGAAGATT
>JBNJDL010000063.1:0-10837 GCA_051744825.1 Bacillota bacterium
ATTTCTTCAATATTACCTGAATCACGAAGATCAGATAGTACAGGTCTTTTATCCTGTCTGCTTGTAAAACTTCTACTAATTTGAGAAATAAGAATTACAGGAGTATTTAGCTCTGATGCTAAGTTTCTAAGTTGTAAAACAATTTCACCTACAGCCCGGGAAGTGTTTTGAGCATGTTCATCTGGTAATTGTATCATCTGTAAGTAATCAATCACAACTAATCCTAAATCACCTAATTGAGATTTGAATTTTCTCAGTCTAGCCCTAATCTGTGCTACATTAAGTCCTCTTTCATCAGAAATCATCAGTGGATATTCATGCATATTGTCAAGAGCTTTAGAAATTCTATCATCTTCTTTTTGATTTGTCTGGCCTTGAGTATATTTCCATCCATGTACCTGTGATTCTTGAATGACCATTCTGTCTACGACTTCTGTAGCATCCATTTCAAGACTGATAATAGCTACTGGAACATTTCTTTTTAATACATTTTTGGCAATGTTAATTGCAAAAGCTGTTTTACCCATACTAGTAGAAGCTGCTATTACAGAAAGGTGACCTCTTTGAAATCCTCCTATTAAGTTATCAAGAGATATAAAGCCACTTCTTAGCCCAACATCAGCTTCTCCATTTTTTCTTTCTAAATATGATTCAAAAGAGTCTATTAAGGCTTCTTCCATAGAATAAATATGTTTATCCATATCTGTAGTTTCATTTGTAGCTTCAAAGATTAATTCTTGAGCTTGAGCCTGATAATCTCCTAGATCCATATCATCACTATCTGCAAGACTTTTGATTTTGTTTGCTGCTTTAACAAGGAGATTTTTTTGGTGTCGTTTTTTGATTAAGTCGATAGTAGGTTGTAATTCTTCTTTGGTATTAAAACCTGAAGTTAATTTATCAATTGTTTTTTCTGGATTTTTTATTACATTATCTTTTTTTAATTTAATAAAAAGTTTAGTTTTGGAAATTTGACTACTTCTTTGAAATTGATTTAATAATATTTCATAGATTAGAGATGCTTGAGGGTTTTTAAAATGTTTTACTTCAAGGACATCCGCTACTTCATCTATTTTAGAAGGGAACTGAAGTAATATGCCTAGGAGTTGATATTCTGTTCTTGCTATTTCATTTTCATCACTTAAATAATTTTCTTCCACTGCCATTATAAAACCTCCTTAATACTACAGGTCCCAATAAAAATTGTCCCAACTTTTAACTTTGTCTTTTTTTTCATTACCCTTCTTTTCTTTATCTTTTTTATTATTTGTTTTTTTATATTTATTTTTATTAAAATATCTTTGAGCTTCTCTTACAGATCTAATTTTATTTTCTTTTAATTTTTTTATGAAATTATCTTCTATATATTTTAGTGAAGGTTGTCCATCTCTTTTTCTTTTTACTGCTGCTTTTATAGCATATTCAACTAAAGAAGAACTTAAGGCAAAATCATCAACTAACCAACTTTTTAAAGTTTCTAATTGAGTTGGATTGATTTCTTTCCATTTTATACCATATATCTTAGCAAGGTCTTTAGTTTCTCTATATAATCTATCAAAATATTTTAATTTATCAAGGTTATAGATTTCTTTTTTATACCAATCATCAACAATTCCTCTAAGATAATAAAATGCTTTATCTTGATTTCTATTTCCTTTTTGTTTTTTCAACCATTTATTTACTCTTCTAATTAATTCTTGTAGTAATTCTCTGGAGAAATCTTTTAACCAATTATTTATTTCATCATTATATTGTCTATAATCAATATCATCATCTAAAAAAGTGACAATAGCTTTTTTTAATTCACTTAGACTAACTTTATCTTTTTTTATAATTTTTTCTCTATAATTAAACTTTTCTTTGTAGTTATTAAAAGATTTGCGATGTATAAAAATATCATCTTTTTTTTCATTATTATTCAAAAAATTAGTATTAACAGTTATTTTTTTATTTAACTTTGATATTTTTTCTACTGAAATTATATCATTATTTTTCAATTTATCCAAGGAATTGTTAATTTGAGCAATTGATAGAGGTAAAAAAGATTTTATATTATTTAAATTAATTTTTAGCTGTTCATTTTCATCTAAATGAGTTAAAATATATATATAAAGAGATAGTGAATCAGCTGGTATTTTTTTTAAAAGTCCTGAGTCAACTGCATTTTTACCAATTTCAAGGCTTTGATTTTCTTCAGATTTCGTGATAACTATTTTTTTCTTTTTTGAAAAAGATATATTAGCCATTTTTGAATACTCCTTAAGTGCTTTTTACTGTCTTCTTTCTAATATATTATTTCTTTAATTATTTGTCAAATCCTTTAGTTAATATTTGTCTACTTATCTTTCTTGACTAATGCTTATCTAGTTAGATATAATTGCACTAAAGAGATAGATTAAAAAAAGTTATATAAAAAGGAAAGGAAGATTTAGTTGATTGAAAGATATTCTTTAGATGAAATGAAAGAAATTTGGAGTGAAGAAAACAAATACAAAAAATGGTTAGAAATAGAAATTGCTGTTTGTGAAACAAAGGCTGAGTTAGGCGAAATCCCTAAAGAAGCAGCAACTAAAATAGCGAAAAAAGCCAGTCTTGATATAAATCGCATTAAAGAACTAGAAAAAACTACTCGACATGATATGCTAGCTTTTATTGAAAGTGTTAATGAAAAATTAGGTAGTGAATCAAAATATGTTCATCAAGGTTTAACTTCATCTGATATTAAAGATACAGCGCGTTCTCTACAAATGAAAGAAAGTGTGGAGCTAATAATAAAAGATTTAAGTAACTTAAAATCTGAACTTAAAAAAATGGCTAAAGTTCATAAAGAAACAATTATGATTGGAAGAACCCATGGTGTTCACGCTGAGCCAGTTACCTGGGGATTGAAAATGGCCCTCTGGTATGAAGAAATAAAAAGGCATTTAAAGAGAATGAATAACCTTTTAGAAATAGTAAGTGTAGGCCAAATTTCAGGGGCTGTTGGTACATATACAAGTGTTAGTCCAGAAGTTGAAAAAGGAGTTTGTGAAAAATTGGATCTAAAAGCAGCGCCTATATCTAATCAAATTATGCAGAGAGATAGACAGGCAGATTATACAAATAATTTAGCTTTGATAGCTGCTACTTTAGAGAAATTTGCTACAGAAATTAGAAATTTGCAAAGAACAGATATTTTAGAAGTGGAAGAGGGTTTTAAAAAAGGCCAAAAAGGGTCATCAGCTATGCCACACAAGAAAAATCCTATTGTTTCAGAAAGAATTACAGGTTTAGCTAGGGTCGTTAGAGGAAATGTTATTCCTGCTTTAGAAAACATTTCTCTATGGCATGAAAGAGATTTGAGTCATTCTTCAGTTGAAAGAATTGTTCTTCCTGACAGCAGTATTTTAGTAGATTATAGTTTAAATAAATTTATTGAGGTATTAAAGGATTTAAAAGTTAATAAAGATAAAATGAGAAAAAATATGAAAAGAACTCATGGTTTGATTTTTTCTCAAAGAGTTATGCTAGCTTTAGTAGATAAAGGTTTAGAACGAGAGGAAGCTTATGAAATGGCCCAGAGCAATGCTTTGAAAGCCTGGGAAGAAAAAATTAATTATAAAAAACTAATAAAAGAAGATAGTAGTATTGAAAAATATTTATCTGAAAAAGAAATAGAAAATATTTTTAATTATAATTACTATCTAAAAGAAATTGATAATATTTATGATAGATTAGGCTTAAATTAAATATATAAATTAATTATATCTAAAAATTATACTTTAATATGAGAGGGGGAAGCTTAAATTCTTAATTAAATAATTCACTAACTAGAATTTAAGCGTCTAATATGTCAAATAAAATTGTTGTAGGTGCACAGTGGGGAGATGAAGGTAAAGGAAAGGTTACTGATATGCTTGCCTCCACTGCTGATGTAGTTGTTCGTTTTGGTGGAGGAAATAATGCTGGTCACACAGTGATAGTAAATGATGAAAAATTTGAATTACACCTTATTCCATCTGGTATTCTTTATCCAGATGAAACTTGTGTAATAGGAAATGGGGTTGTTATTGACCCAGTTGCTTTAGTTGAAGAAATGAAAGGGCTAGAAAAAAGAGATATAAGTCTTGATAATTTATATATAAGTGAAACTGCTCATGTAGTTATGCCTTATCACCGTCTTTTAGATGGCCTTGAAGAGAAAAGAAAGGGTGCAGATAAGATTGGAACTACTGGTAAGGGGATTGGACCTACTTATACTGATAAAGCAGCCAGAAAGGGAATAAGAGTTATAGATCTTTTAGATGAGAAACGCTTAAGAAATAGATTAGAAAAAGCATTAGATTATAAAAATTTATTATTGGAAAAAATATATGATAAAAAAGCTTTAGAAGTTGATGAAATAATTGATGAATATAAAGAAAGCATAGAAAAAATCCGACCACATGTAACAAACACATCACTACTTATAGATGAAGCTGTTAAAGATGATAAAAAAGTGTTTTTTGAAGGTGCACAGGGTACTTTATTAGATATTGACTATGGTACATATCCTTATGTTACTTCTTCTAATCCAACAGCAGGAGGTGTATGTACAGGAGCTGGAATAGGTCCAGTACAAATAGATGATGTGATAGGTGTTGCCAAAGCTTATATTACGCGAGTAGGTGAAGGACCATTCCCCACAGAATTAAAAGGAAAAGTTGGGGATAAGTTAAGAGAAAAAGGCCATGAGTTTGGTGTTACTACTGGTCGTCCTCGTAGATGTGGTTGGTTAGATATACCAGTTTTAAAACATGCTGTTAGAGTTAATGGACTTACAGAAATTGTTTTAACCAAATTAGATATTTTAAGTGGTTTTAAAGAAATAAAAATGTGTACTGCTTATAAAAAGGGGGATGAAGTATTAGAAGAATTTCCAGCTAATTTTGAAATATTAGAAGATTATGAGCCTGTTTATGAAAGTTTTGCTGCCTGGGAAGAGGACATATCAAAAATCCGTAAATATGAAAATTTACCTGAAAATGCAAAAAAATTCATAGAAAAAATTGAAGAAATGGTTAATACTCCTATTTCTGTTATTGGTATTGGCCCTGGACGAGAGGAAGCAATAATTAAAAATTAGTTTTAAGGAGGCTAAGAAATGAAAGTATTGGTAATTGGTAGTGGAGGTAGGGAACATGCCCTTGTTTGGAAAATATTTCAAAGCGAATTAGTAGATAAAATATATGCAGCACCAGGTAATGATGGGATGGAAAATTTAGCTGAAAAAGTTGATATTCCTGCAGATGACAAGATGGCTCTTGCTGATTGGGCAGAAGAAAATGAAATAGATTTAACAGTAGTAGGTCCAGAAAAACCTTTGGTAAATGGAATAGTTGATGAATTTGAAAAAAGAAATTTAAAAATATTTGGTCCTAATGCTAAAGCAGCTCAAATAGAAGGAAGTAAAGTTTTTGCTAAGGATATTTTACGCAAATATGACATACCAACTGCAGAATATGAAGTTTTCAACTCTGTTGAAGACTCTTTGCGTTATTTAAGGGGTTGTGATTTTCCAGTAGTTATTAAAGCTGAAGGTTTAGCTGCAGGAAAAGGGGTTGTTATAGCTACTAATGTTGATGAAGCTGAAGAAGCTGTAAGTACTATTATGGAAGATAGAATTTTTGGAGATGCAGGAGAAAGAATAGTAGTAGAAGATTTTTTAACTGGTGAGGAAGTTTCATTTCTAGGTTTAACTGATGGTGAAACTATTGTACCACTGTCACCAGCTCAAGATCATAAAGCAGTTTTTGATGGAGATGAGGGTCCAAATACTGGAGGAATGGGAGCTTATTCCCCTACACCTTTTGTGAGTGAAGAATTGGAAAATGAAATTTTAGAAGAAGTTTTGAAACCAACTATTGAGGCATTTCAACAGGAAGGAATAAAATATAAAGGAATATTATATGCTGGTTTGATTTTAACTGAAATGGGACCCAAGGTTTTAGAATTTAATGCTAGATTAGGAGATCCAGAAACTCAAGTTTTATTACCTCGTTTAAAAAATGATTTAGTAGAATTAATGCTAGATGTTGTTAATGAAGATTTAGAAGATGTGAAATTAAATATTAGAGAAGAATCAGCAGTTTGTGTTGTTTTAACTTCTGGAGGTTACCCTATTACTTATGATACTGGAAAGAAAATTAAAGGTTTAGATGAACTTAATAAATATGATAATGTTTTAGTTTTTCACGCAGGTACAAAAAAAGAAGGAGAAGATTTCGTTACAGATGGAGGCCGTGTTTTAGGAATTACTGTTTTAGAAAAAGGATTATTTGATGCTATTAATGAAGCATATGAAATGGTAGAAAAAGTGAATTTTGAAGATATGCATTATAGAACTGATATAGGATTTAATGCTACTTAATAACTAATAAACAAAGATAAGTACTTTTAGATTCTCGGTTATTGCCGAGGATCTTTTTTTTGGCATTTTTTATTTACAAGGAATCATTACTATGTTATAATTAAACAAAGTTGAGTAAAGTACTTATATTTTATACTTTAATATAAAGAAAAATTGAAGCAAAAAGGAGTGATGCTTATAATGAGTCTAGTAAAAGAAATAAAAAGTGATATAGATGCTATTTTTGAACGTGATCCAGCAGTTAATAATATATTTGAAGTATTATTAGCTTATTCTGGTTTACATGCAATTTTATTTCACCGATTAGCCCATTCTCTATATAAATTAGGTTTGAGAACTATACCCCGTTTAATTTCTCAAATTGCTCGTTTTTTAACTGGAATAGAGATTCATCCAGGAGCTAAAATAGATAAAGGATTTTTTATAGACCATGGGATGGGAGTTGTAATAGGGGAAACAGCTGAGATTGGCAAAAATGTAACTATTTATCAAGGAGTAACCCTTGGTGGTACTGGTAATGAGAAGGGTAAAAGACATCCTACAATTGGTGATAATGTTATTATAGGTTCAGGAGCCAAAGTTTTAGGTTCAATTGAAATAGGAGATAATGTAAAAGTTGGAGCTGGCTCAGTTGTTTTGGATAGTGTACCAGAAAATTCAACTGTAGTAGGTGTTCCAGGTAGGGTTGTAATAAAAGATGGAGAAAAAGTTAAAAATAACTTAGATCACAGTGATTTACCTGATCCTATTGGTGATAAAATGGGAGATATGGAAGATTGTCTTGATAAGATTTTAGAAAAAATGTATAAAAAGAAAAAGTACAGCCAGGCAAGCTAGAGGCTGTACTTTTTTTATCTTATATTTCAAATAAATCTGTACTCAAATATCTTTCTCCTGAATCAGGAGCAATAGTTACTATCCTTCCTTTTTTTCCTTTGTTGTTCATATCTTCTGCTATTTTTAAGGCAGATTTAATATTTGCTCCTGCTGAGATTCCAACTAATAAACCTTCTTTTTTGGCCATATTACGAGCAGTAATATAAGCTTCTTTATCATCAATAGTTATAACTTTATCTAATAAATTTTCATCTAGATTATTTGGTATAAAACCTGCTCCTATCCCTTGTATTTTATGGGAAGAGGCTTTGTTTCCAGAAATAACTGCAGAATTTTTGGGCTCAACTGCTATAATTTTTATTTTATCATTTAACTTTTTTAATTCTTTCCCTATGCCACTAATAGTACCACCTGTTCCTACACCAGCAGTAAAGTAATTTATTTTTCCATTTGTATCATTTATAATTTCTTGAGCTGTATATTTTTGATGAGCATCTGGATTAGCTGGATTTTCAAATTGTCTAGGCATAAAATAGCTTTCATTTTCTTTAACTAATTTTTCTGCTTTATTAATTGCCCCTTTCATTCCTTTGTCTGCGGGAGTTAAGATTAATTTTGCCCCATAAGCTTTAAGCGAAGCCCTTCTTTCTTTACTCATGCTTTCTGGCATAACTAAAATAACTTGATAGTTACGCTCTGCCCCAATTAAAGCAAGTCCAATTCCTGTGTTACCACTAGTAGGCTCAACAATTGTACCCCCTTCATTTAATTCTCCATTATTTTCAGCTACATCAATCATATTTTTAGCTATTCTATCTTTGATACTTCCTCCAGGATTATAATTTTCTAATTTAACTAAAATTTCTATATCTGAGTATGGGTTAAGTTTATTTAATTTAACTAAAGGGGTATTGCCAATTAACTCAGAACTACTATTATAAATTGTCATTTTATCACCTTCTATAAGTAATTTTTTATTTTAAACCTGAGTTTTTTACTAAAGATTAGTTTAAATAAATAATATCGTAGTATAAGAAAAAAATCAAGTTATTCATTTGATAACAAAAATAAAAGAATAAGGGCTATTTTAAATGCCCTTATTCACTTTTTACTTAGTCATCATAATCCTGTAAAAGGTCAAGTATTTCACCAAAACGTTGGAAATGAACAACTTCTCTTTCTCTTAAAAATGATAATGTATCAATAATTGCTGGGTCATCGGTCATATCTATTAAATATTCATAAGTGGCTCTTGCTTTCTGTTCAGCTGCTAAATCTTCAGTAATAGAAGCTATAGGATCTTCATGTGATTGAAATACAGCAGCTGAAAAAGGAACTCCAGCCGCATCAACTGGATAAACGGCCCGACCGTGTTGAACATAAAAAGGTGCAAATCTAGTTTTTTTGAGAACATTTGCTGGAATACCTTCTACTAATTTATAAACTAAGGTTCCAACTATTTCTAAATGGGCTAGTTCTTCAGTGCCAATGTCATTAAGAGTTGCCTTACCTTCTTCTAAGGGCATAGCATACATCTGCGATATATATCTTAAAGAAGCGCCTAGTTCACCATCTGGTCCTCCAAACTGTGTAATTACTAGTGAGGCATAATCAGGATCCTGTCTTTTTATATTAGCAGGATACTGTAATATTTTTTTATATTCCCACATACTTTCACTCCTTTCAAAAATAATTTATTTAGTAATCAATTTGCCAGGGCCAAGGTTCTTCTATCCACTGCCAGGGGAATTCAGCTTTAGAGAAGTTGGCTCTAAGCAATCCATAGTTTTCTTGATATTGCTGAGTGAGCATACAAAGTTCAGTAGCAAATTCATTGTGAAGTTTTAGAACTCTCATATCTTCAGGGTGAGTATTAAGAAATAAATTTGTTTCTAGTACAGCAAATTGCAATTCCCTTATTTTTGCGAGCTTTTCAAGGTTTATATTATTTGCCATTAATCATTCACCTCCATCAATAATGTCCCCTATGTCCAGGCTTATAAGGCATCCATAATTCTGGGAATAATGTTCCTTTTCTAAGGGCTTCATCTGGTTGATAATTTTCTGTAAATCTTTGATATGGAACATAGGCATGAGCCAGTCTTTCTCTCATAAAGGTTGGAATTTGTATTTGGTTTTTATCTTTTTCCATTTATTTAATGCCTCCTTTAAAAGCTATAAATTTTTTCTCTATTTATTATATTAAATCTTCTTAGTAAGTGTTCTGATTAATTATTTTATTTAATTGAGAAAAAAGTAGTAATTTGTAGATAATTAAAGGATTCTTTTTATAAATGTTGAATAGATAAGGAGAGGATAGTGTTACTAAAAGTAAATAATTAATTTTTATAGAAAGGCTGATTAGATGGAAAAAGAAGAGAGATATTATGATGAATATGAAATTGATCTTAGAGAATATATAATGTTGTTATGGGATAACAAATTTTTCATTATTGGATTATTTATAATTGCAGTATTAGGGGCTTTTTTATTTAGTGAATTTTATTTGACTCCTACCTATGAAACAGAAGCAACTATTTATGCCCCAGATTTTGAATTAGTTAATGGTCAAAAATTAACACAAAATGATTATATTTCTTTTATGAGAAAAAATGAAATAGCTAAAAAAATTATAGATGATTTGGATTTGAATAATAATAGAAATATTTCAGAAAATGATTTGCTCAACAATTTAAATATTAAGAAAAATGATGAGTCAAGTTTAGTTACTTTTAATTATAAAGGATCTAAAGCAAAAGAAATAAAAGATATATTAGATACATGGACAAATTTATTTAACGAAGAAGTAATAAATTATATTGAAACAGAAAATAGTGAATATATTTCTTCTTTGAAGGAAAATATGAATAGTAAAAAAAGTAATGTAGATAAAATAAGAGATGAACTATTAAATTTCAATAAAAAAAATAATTTATCTTTATTAAAAATTGAACTTAATAAAGCAGAAAATAAATTAGTTAGTACAAGAGAAAATAATGAAAGTTTAAGTGATAATATTGAAACAAATAAAAGTAAATTAACTGAAATCAATAGTCAACTGGAAAGTACAGAAAGATTTTTAGTAAAAGAAGAAATTATAAGTGATTCAGTTTTGAGAAAAATGAATTTTTTATTCAATAAATATGATAATGTTGAAGAATTGAATAATATAAGCACAAAACAAGAAGAGTTAAATCCAAATTATATTACTTTAGAAGATAGAAAAAATGATATAAATCAATCTCTACAAGAGGATAAAAAAGAATTGAGTTTATTAGAAAATAGAGTAAATGATATAGAGAGCGAAATTGAACAACTTCAAACTGAAGTTGCTCATAAAGAAAATGAAGAAGAAAGTTTACAGGAAGAATTAGATATTGCTAGAAAAAACTATCAAAATGCAGAAGAAGAATATAGTAAAGCAGAACAATCATTAAGTTCTAAGGATTATCAAATAACAGTTGTGAACAACTCAGTTATTCCTCAATCTCCTGTTTCACCTAACACCAAATTAAATATAGCAATAGCTGGTGTATTATCATTAATGCTAGGAGTATTTATAGTTTTCTTTAGAGAATTCTTAAAAGAAGATGAAGATAAAGAAATAACTGC
>JBNJDL010000064.1:0-10826 GCA_051744825.1 Bacillota bacterium
ATTTTTTCTGCTCCAAACTTATCTAAAGCTCTTTTTAATAATTTTTCATTTTCAAGAGCAATAGTACTTACTATTAGTCTATCAATTCCTATTTCAAAGTATTTTTTCATATCTTTATAACTGCGAATTCCTCCGCCAAGCTGTACAGGAATATTTATTTTTTCTGCGATTTCTTTTATATAAGAAAAATTAACTAATTTACCATCTTTAGCTCCATTAAGGTCTACTAAATGCAATCTCTTTGCCCCTTGCTCAACCCAATATTTAGCTGCAGCAATTGGACTATCATTATATATTTTTTCTTGATTATAATCTCCTTGAGTTAATCTTACACATTTTCCATCTTTTATATCAACTGCTGGAATTATTTCCATATAAAATCACCTTTCTTGCAAAATTATTTAATAATTCAAGGCCTTTTTTACTGCTTTTTTCTGGATGAGGTTGAATTCCCCAGATATTATTCATTCTCACAAGTGAAGCAAATTCTCTTTTCCCATAAATGCTTTTCGAAATTATCAAATCTTTATTTTCTACTTCAACATAATAACTATGAATAAAATAAAAATCACGCGGTTTTTTAATCTTTTCTAAAAGTAGATTAGATTTGACTTCTTTTAAATTATTCCAACCCATATGAGGAATTTTTTCTACCTCATCTTTTTTAAATTTTTTCACCTTACCTTTGATTAAATCTAGTCCTTTAACTCCAGGTGATTCTTCACTTTCACTAAATAAGAGTTGTAATCCCAAACAAATACCTAAAAGAGGCTTTCCTGCTTCAACTTCTTTTTTTATTAGTTCCACTAAATTTCTTTCTTTTAACTTTTTCATCCCTGAGCCAAAGGCTCCAACTCCAGGTAAAATTAGACCATCTGCCTCTTTAATTTCTTTTTTATCAGCAGTTAAAGTTACAGGAATATCTAGATATTCAAAGGCTTTTAACACACTGCCAATATTACCTACTCCATAATTAATAACTGCAATCAATGTCTTCCTCCCTCCTGAAGCCTACCTTTAGTAGAAAGAGGTTTATCTTTTAAACGTTTTTCTTCTCTAATAGCTTTATCTAAAGTCCTGGCAAAGGCTTTAAAAGCTCCTTCAATTATATGATGAGTATTTTCTCCTCTCAGCTGTTGAAAATGAAGATTTATTTTTGCGTGAGAGACAAGTGAACGGAAAAATTCATCAACTAGTTCTACTGCAAATCCACCTACTTCATTTCTTTGAAATTGAAAATCACTTTTATAATATGAACGTCCACCAAGGTCAACAGCAGTCATAATTAATGATTCATCCATAGGTAATATTATATCTGCATAGCGAGTAATTCCTGCTCTATTGCCCAATTCTTTATTTATAGCCTTACCTAACATTATAGCAGTATCTTCAACTGTATGATGCTCATCTACCTCAAGGTCACCTTTTACTTCAAGCTTTAAATCAAAGAATCCATGTTTACTCCAAAGTTCCAACATATGATCAAAAAAACCTATACCTGTTTTTATATCATAATTACCTTCACCATAAAGTTTCAGTTTTAAATCAATTTTAGTTTCAGTTGTTTCTCTATTAAGCTCAATCATTTTGCCACCTCTTTTTTAGAGTATAAGATCTCCCTTAGATTTAGGAGAAACTTAGAATTTTCATCTTCACTTCCTACAGTTACTCGCAGACTATCGCCTAAAACTCTTAAATTTTCTAAAAACCTAATTTCTATCCCTTTCTTTTTTAGTTTTTCATAAACACTTTTTTCTTCTAATTCTGTATTAAATAAAATAAAATTTGCCTTTGAGCTATAGGGAGTCACTCCTTTAATATCTTTAAGCTCTTTATATAGTTCATCTCTATTTTTTCTTATTAGCTTCCATTGTTTCTCAAATAAATTAATATCCTCTAAAATTAAAGAAGCTGTTTTTTGACTAAATCTATCTGAATTATAAATTGATCTAACTTCTTCTAATTTATCAACTATTTTTTTATTAGCAGCTAAATATCCTATGCGCAAACTAGCTATAGCAAAGGCTTTAGAAAAGGTTCTTGTCACAATTAAGTTTTCATATTTGTTTACAAGCTCTATTAAGGTTTTTCCAGAAAATTCATAATAAGCCTCATCTAATAATATATATTTATCTGTATTTTTTATAAATTCTTCTAATTTTTCTTCATCTACTTCTTTTCCAGTAGGATTATTTGGAGAACAAAATACAATTAAAGAAGTATCGCTTTTATTGGCATATTTCTTTATTTCCTGCCAGTTTGGAGAAAAATCCGACTTCAAACTTAAGTTATAACTACCATTACCAATCAAATCTGCATAAAATTCATACATCCCAAAGGTTGGTTTAGAAATTACAGCCTTTTTATTAGGAGCTAAAAATGCAGTCATAATCATTAAAAGCAATTCATCTGAGCCATTACCAATTATTAACTTATCTGAACTAATCCCTGTATAATTAGCTAATTTATTTTTTAATTTAGTTGCATTTGAATCTGGATATCTATTAAACTCAAAATCTTTAATTTCTCTTTCAATTTTACTTTGTATTTTTTGAGGTAAAGAAAAAGGACTTTCATTTGCATCTAATTTACAATTTTTATCTATCTTATCCCTCATCTTTATCACCTCTTTTTCTAAGCTCTATTGACCTGGCATGTCCCTGAAGACCTTCCACTCTTGCTAATTTTGCAATATAATCAGCATTTTTTTCTATTTCCTTCTTATTATAATAAATAATACTTGATTTTTTGCTGAAATCAGCTGTTGTTAAGGGAGAAGCATAATGAGCTGTACCTCCTGTAGGTAATACATGATTTGGGCCAGCAAAATAATCTCCTAAGGCTTCAGCTGAATTTTCTCCAAGGAAAATTGCACCTGCATTTTTGATTTTTCCTAAATATGATAAAGGATCTTTAGTTATAAGTTCAAAGTGTTCAGGCGCATATTTATTTACTAATTTTATTCCTTTTTCTATATTTTTTACCTTTATTATTAATCCATTTTCTTTAAGCGATTTTCTTGCTATTTTTTCTCTATTAAGAGTAGCTAACTGTTTTTCTAATTCTAACTTTACATCTTCTATTAGTTTTGAACTAGGGGTTGCCAGAACAGGGATGGCCCTGGGGTCATGCTCTGCCTGTGAAAGAAGATCAGCTGCAATATATTTTGAATTAGCATTTTCATCAGCAAGAATCATTACTTCACTGGGACCAGCTAGCATATCTATATCTACTTTTCCATATACTTCCTTTTTAGCTATTGTTACAAAAATATTACCTGGACCAACTATTTTCAGTACTCTTTTTATACTTTCTGTACCATAAGCTAAAGCAGCAATTGCCTGGGCTCCACCTAATTTATAAATTTCATTAACACCTAATTTTTTTAAAGCAGCTAGGGTATAGGGATTTATATTGCCTGATTTATCAGGTGGTGTAGTTACAACTATTTCTTCCACCCCAGCCACTTTTGCTGGTATTACAGTCATAAGGGCAGAAGATGGATAGGCAGCTCCTCCTCCTGGAACATAGCAACCTACTCTTTTTAAAGGATTTATAACTTGACCTGTCATTTTACCATCTTCATTATCAAACCAGCTTTTTTCCTTCTCTTTTTCATGAAAAGATTTAATATTTTTTATAGCTTTATTTAGTGAATTAAGAAACTTATCTTCAACTAAATTATAGGCTTGATTAAGTTCTTTTTCCTTTATTTTAATTTCTGAGAGATCTACTTTATCATAACGAGAGGTAAATTCTAAAAGAGCCTTATCTCCTTTTTTTTCTACTTCACTTAAAATATTATTTACTTTATTCTTAAGTTCATCATCTATAACAAAATTCCTATTAGCTAATATTTTAGCTATTTCCTCTTTATTAAATTGATAATTCAAAGTTTTCATTATTTCGCCCCCAATCTAATAACTTTTTTATTTCTCCATGTTTAGATTTATAGGAGACATTATTTACTACCAATCTAGCTGAAGACTCCATGATTTCAGCTATAGGTATTAAATTATTTTTACGTAAGGTAGTACCTGTTGATGTAATATCAACTATTAAATCTGAAAGACCAACTTGAGGTCCTAATTCAACTGAACCACTTAAATATATAATATCTACCTGTATTCCTAATTTATTAAAATATCTTTTAGTTATACCTGGATAAGAAGTAGCTATTCTAGAATGCTCAGCTATATTTTCTACTTTTTCTATCCCTGCTTTTTCTGGAACTGCAACTACAAGTTTACAACTTCCAAATCCAAGGTCAAGCAATTCATATAAATTTTTGTCATGCTCCATAATTACATCTTTACCTGTTATCCCGATATCTGCTGCTCCATGTTCAATATAAGCTGGAACATCTTTTGGCTTAGCAAGTAAAAATCTATTATTTTTCTCTTTATCTTCATAAATTAATTTTCTAGATAAAATATCAAAATCAGATGGATCACTGATTAGATTCATATCTTTTATTACATTTATAGATTTTTCAAAAAGACGACCCTTAGGCATAGCTATAGTTAAATTGCTCATTATTTTCCTCCTATTTCAATTACTTCTGGTAATTCTGATTTATTATTTAAAAATGAAATTATTTTATTAACTTTTTTCCCAGAAAAATTTTGCAATATATAATTTTTAATGCTTTTATTATTTTTCAGTTTATCAATTTCATCATCATTTACCATATACATTACTGCTTGATCACCTTGATAATGAAGATTACGCAAATATTTGAGAGCACTTTTTCTATTTTTCTTTTGAAATAATACAAGTTTTTTCCCATCTTTTTCTTGAAATTCAATCTTTTCATTTTTTATAGCTAGTCTTATTCTATCAATACCTAAAGCAAAACCAATAGCAGGTATTTTTTTATTTGAAAATTTTTCAATTAAGTTATCATATCTACCACCACCACAAATTAAATAACCTAATGATTTACTAAAAGCCTCAAAAACTATTCCAGTATAATAATTAAATCCACGAATAAGACTTAAATCAAAATTTATATATTTACTAACTCCATAATCTTCAAGAAAATCATAAACTTCTTTTAAATTTTCTATTGCTTTTAAAATCAACTTATTATCAGTTAAGTCTTTAACTTGAGAAAAAATTTCTTCTCCTCCTCTAAGTAAAAGAAGCTCTTCTAATACTTTATTATTTTCAAATTTATTTAAATATTTACGAAGCCCAACTACATTTCTTTTATTTAAATAACTTTTAATCTTTTCTCTTTCTTTATTATCCAAATTAAATTCTGAGAAAACTCCTTCTAAATATTTAACATGGCCAATATCCATTTCAAAGTCATTTATTCCACTACCTTTAATTGCTTCAACAGCCAAAATCAAAGTCTCCGCATCAGCTGTTATTTTTTTATCACCTATTAATTCAACACCCATTTGATATATTTCTCTATTTTTTCCTTGTTGATCTTGATTATAACGGTATACTGAGCTAAAATAAGAATATCTTAATGGAAAGTTTATTTCCGAAATCCTATTAGCAACTGTTCTGGCAATAGGAGCTGTCATTTCTGATTTTAAGGCAAGAACATCTCCTTCTCTATCTATTAATTTGTATAGTTCCTGTTTGTTTTTTTCTCCAACACCATTTATTAAAATATCGTAATATTCCATTAAAGGAGTCATTATTTCTTTATACCCCCATCTAGCAAAAACATCTTCTATATTTTCTTTAATTTCTTTTATTTCAAATGTCGATTCAGGTAAATAGCTCTTCATTCCTTTAGGTGAGTTTGTATTCATTCTATAACCTCCAAATATTATCTTATATCCTTTAGTTCTTTACTACACTAAAGAATATAACATAAAAAAAAGTTGCTGTCAAGAAAAAAAGAAAAAGAGTTTCCCCATTTATTAAATTTTGGGGAAACTCTTATTTTTTATTTATTGAAATAATCTATTACAGCCTGAGTCATTATAGCTATTCCATCTTTTAAAACATCATCATCAACATCAAATTTTGCCTGGTGATGTTTCATTTCACCATCTTCAGGTGCCATTCCTAGATAAAAGAAATTAGCAGGTACTGCTTCTGCAAAATAGGAAAAGTCTTCTCCACCCATATTTGCTTTATCTAGCTCTTTTACTCTATTATCACCAATAATTTTTTTAGCTGACTTACTCAATAGTTTAGCCATATTTTCATCATTAATTAATGGAGGAAAACGATATTCAAAATCAAATTCGTAATCTGCTCCATAGATTGCAGTAACTTTTTCAACTACTTCTTCCATAAATTCAGGTAATTTTTCTCTTACTTCAGGAATTAATGATCTTACCGTACCTTCTATCAAAACATCATCAGGTATTACATTATGAGTATATCCTCCTTCAATATGACAGACAGATATAACTGCTGATTCAAGAGGATCTGTTCTTCTGCTAATTATATTTTGAAATTGATTTACAATTGTAGTAGCAATTGGTATAGGATCAATACTTTTTTCTGGTTGAGCTGCATGGCCTCCTTGACCTTTTATTTTTAGAGTAAATTTATCAGGAGAAGCCATAAATGGCCCTCCCTTATATTCAACCATACCTTTGGGAGTAGTACCCCACAAGTGTAAACCTAAAGCTGCATCAACATCTGGAGATTCTAGCACACCATTTTCAATCATTCCTTTTGCTCCGCCTTCTGCTTCTTCTGCAGGTTGAAAAACAAATTTTACATTACCAGAAAATTCATCTCTTAACTCATTTAAAACCTTTGCTACTCCAATTAAAATTGCAACATGGCCATCATGGCCACAGGCATGCATTACTCCATCATTTTTTGAGCTATAGGACTTTCCTGTATTTTCTTGAATGGGTAAAGCATCCATATCTGCTCTTAATAAAATTGTTTTATCATTTTTACCTTTAGAATTTTCTAAAAGACCACAAACTCCTGTATAATATACACCACTTTCAACTTTATAATCTAATTTTTCTAATTCACTTAGAGCTAAAGCAGCTGTTTTTTCTTCTTCAAAGGCTAATTCTGGGTTTTGATGAATTTTATGTCTTATTTTTATTATTTCATCTTCAATTTCTGTAGCTTTTTTTAGAATTTTGTCTTTGAGCATAACTGCCTCCTTATTAAAGCTAATTTATGATTCAAAAGTTTCATAAAATAAATTTAGTAATCTTTCTAATTCTTCAATAGGTCTCTTATGGTCATCAACTCTTAGATCAATATATCTATCACTATAACCACCATAACTTCCATTTTCTTTTACTACATAAAGAGCTGCGGCCTGTCTACCTCTGCTATCTCCTCCAGCTTTTTGTCCTGCTTTTAAAGAAGCAACTAACCTATCAGCTAAAGCCCCTTCTTCATTTTTAAAAGTGGAAGCCATTTCAGTTATAGTTTCTTCACTTACTAAGATATTACCCTGTACACTAAAATTATCTTCTTTTATTCCACCAGCCCAATCTAAACATTCTTTACCAGTAAAATTAGCTGTATTGCCAGCAGCATCAATTATTCCTAATTGTCTATATTCTTTTTCTTCATCATTTTCTAAAAGCAATTCTATTACTTCTTCTGGTGATTTTCCCTCTTTTAAAAGAGAAAGTCCTTTAGGACCATAAGTCGGATTTCCTTTTGCCTGAGTAGCAACAGCACCTACTCCTGCCTCTGCCCAGGGAACAATTGAACCTACTGCCAAAAATTTAGATTGAACTGCAACTCCTAATTCTTTTGTTTCTGGATCAAAAGCAACAATTGAAAAAGTTGCAATTATTTTATCAGTCATTTTATCACCCTTATCAAATTATTAATATCCTATAAAAGTTGCTATTGTTATGAATATCCATCCAACTATTAATACTTTTAAAACCATTGGTAAAATAAACTTAAACCATTTTTCAAATGGAACCCTTGCTAAAGCTAACATTGCCAATAATCCTCCTAAGGTAGGAACAATTAAATTCATTACTCCATCACCAATCTGAAAAGCTAAAACTGCTGTTTGACGAGTCAATCCTACTAAGTCACTTAAAGGAACCATAATAGGCATTGTTGCCATGGCCTGTCCACTACCACCTGGAATAAAGAAGTTTATTATTGAATGAGAAATAGTCATAAACCAACCTGAAACAAGTGGTGGAAATTGTTCTAAAGGTACAGATAAAGCATAAGTAATAGTATCGCCAATTTTACCATTTTCTAAAATAACTGTAAGGCCTCTAGCAACACCAATTATAAGAGCTCCACTTGTTAAACGAGATGCACCTTCAATCATTTTATCTACTAATTTATCAGAATCATATCTTGCTACAAGACCAGTTAGAATAGCTCCTACCAAAAATACTGTTGATATCTCTATTATATACCATTGATACTGAAGAGTTCCAAAAATTATAGTTGCTATAATGCCCAACAATATAGCTATTACAGCTTTATGCGTACCGTTTAATTTATATTCATTAATATTTTTAGATAACTCTAAATCTTCAGTATCTACATTTGCAACTAAACTTTCTTTTTTACCATTAGTCACTTTGCTTGCATAACTCGCTGTATGGTGAGCCAAAACTGCAAGAGTAGCTACCATAAAAACAAAGCGTAATCCAAATCCAGAAAACATTGGTAATTCTGCTATTGCATGTGATACACCTACAGTATAAGGGTTAATAGGTGAAGTTGCAAATCCGAGTCCTATCCCACCAATCGCTATACCTGCTCCAACCATTAAATCATAACCCATAGCCAGAGCAATCATAACTCCAATAGGAATTAGGGCTATATTATTCTCAAACCCTACTACTGCACCTAAGCCCCCAAAAACAAAGGTCATAATCCAGATCATCTTTTTTCCTGCATTAGAACTACCTTGAAGCTTCTGGACAATAACTCCAAGACCATTTTCTAAAGCTCCAGTAGATTCAATTGTATTAAATAAAGCACCAGCAAAAAATACAATAAAAATAATATTTGCACCAGAAATCATTCCCTCTGGAATTGCCTGAAGTAAACCTAAAAGACCAACAGGACTTTGCTCAACAAATTCAAAACTTCCAGGTATTACCCCAATTTGTCCATTACTTAATTCTTCTCTAGCAAATTCACCTGCAGGAATAATATAGGTAAGAATAGTAACTAAAACAATAATTATCATTAACAATACATAAGCATTAGGTACTTTTTGATACCACTTTTTTTCTTTATTTTCCATATTCTCTCCTCCTCTAATTTTTATCTAAAAATTTTATTGTTTCTAGCATAACTTCTGTCCCTTTTTTAATATCCTCCCAATCAGTCCACTCCTGTGGACTATGACTAATACCTTTATGACTTGGAACAAAAATCATTCCTGTTGATGTTATTTCTGAAAGAGGGTTTGCATCATGACCGGCTCCACTTATCATTTCTTTGTAATTATAAGACAATTTCTCAGCTGAATTTTTTATAGCTCTCTGTACCTCTTTGTCCAGATATACACCTCCCTCATATAAAAGATCTTCAATTATTAAATTTTTACCTTTAGCAAATTCTTTTAATTTAGTAATCACCTCTTCCATATTTTCTTTATCCATATCTCTTAGTTCTATTGAAAATTCACATTTACCAGGAATTACATTTACAGCTCCAGGCTCAACTTCTATTTCTCCAACTGTACCTACAAGATCTCCTCCTATTTCTTTAACTATTTCATTAACTTTAGTGATTAATTTACTTGCTTTTATTAAGGCATCATCTCTCAAATTCATAGGAGTTGTACCTGCATGATTGGCTATTCCTTTAACTGTTGCTTTATATCTAGCTATTCCAACAATTCCTTTAACTATTCCAATAGGTATATCTTCATTTTCAAGTACAGCCCCTTGCTCAATATGCATTTCTAAATAATTTTTAATCTTTCTATCATCCGTTTTGGCGTTTTTAACATCTTCAGGACTAAATCCTACATTAGCTAAGAAATCAATTTCTTTTTCATTTAATTCTATATTGCCTGTAAAACATCTACTTCCAAATGTTCCACCTAACTCTTCTCTCCCTTCTTCCCCAATAAAAGCAGCAACTGTAAGATTGTAATTATTATCGTAATTATTTTCTTGTAGTGTTTTCAAACTTTCAATAGCAGCTAAAACTCCTAAAGCTCCATCAAATATACCTCCCTGGGGAACTGTATCTATATGGGAGCCGATAATTATATGTTCATCATTTTCTTTATTTGTTGATAAAGTTCCAAATAAATTACCTATTGAATCATGCTTTATTTCTAAACCAGCTTTTTTCATCAAATTTACTACAAAATTATCAGCTTTATCATATTCTTTAGTAAAAGGCAATCTAGTTATTCCTTTATCACCATAAGGTAAGCCATTTTCACCTTTTCCATTATATCCAATAAAACCTAAATCAATTAAATTATTTTTTAATCTTTGTAAATTTATTTTCATAATTCCACCTCTTAAATTTAATATTTTTAAAATTTTATTTATTTTGATAATTCATTAATATAATTATGCATTTATTATTCCACAAACTAATCCCTATTAAAACAACAATATTTTTTTATTTAATGGGTCAAAGTATTTTATGTTTTTATTTTTACCCCATTAAATGATTTAATAAAAAAACTCCTCTGAATAGCAAATCAATACTAAAAGATTTACTATCAGAGAAGTTAAAATCAAATATTAATTTCTTTTTTTAATAATATCTCTGGCTATAACAATACCAGCCACTGAGGCCTGCATTAAACCTCGAGTTATTCCAGCTCCATCTCCACCTGTATAGAAATTTTCAATTTTACTTTCAAGACTATTATTTACATTTAATCTAGAAGAATAAAATTTGACCTCTAC
>JBNJDL010000065.1:0-10782 GCA_051744825.1 Bacillota bacterium
CTTGACAAACGTATGTATATTAGGTATCATATAATACAGGTGTTTACTAATGTTTTTTAATTTTTGAGGAGTGATTTTTTAATGAGAGATGGGCAGTTTGATTTAAAGGCTCCTTTTGAGCCAAAGGGTGATCAACCTAAGGCTATTGAAAAAATAGTAGAGGGAGTAAATAAAGGATATCGTCATCAAACCTTACTTGGAGCAACAGGTACAGGTAAAACATATACGATGGCAGCAGCTATTGAAAAAATAAATAAACCAGTTTTAGTTATAGCCCATAATAAAACTCTGGCTGCTCAATTAACGAGTGAATTTAAGGAGTTTTTTCCAAATAATGCAGTAGAATATTTTGTTAGCTATTATGACTATTATCAACCAGAGGCATATGTACCACAAACAGATACTTATATAGAAAAGGATGCTTCTATAAATGAAGATATAGATAAATTACGTTTATCTGCTACTAGGTCTCTTTTTGAAAGAAGAGATGTTTTAATAGTAGCAAGTGTTTCCTGTATTTATGGATTAGGTTCACCAGAAGATTATATGAATTTATCATGTGATTTAAAGGTAGGCGCAATTAAAGAAAGAGAAGAAATTTTAAGAGAATTGACTTTGATGCAGTATAGTAGAAATAATATTGACCTTTCTCGTGGTCACTTTCGGGTTAATGGAGATGTAATAGAGATTTACCCAGCTTATGAAGATATGGCCATTAGAGTAGAATTATTTGGAGATGAAATAGATAGAATTACTAAGATAAATACAGTAACTGGAGAAATTTTAGATGATTTAAAGGAAATAACAATTTATCCAGCAAGTCACTTTGCTACACCAGAAGAAAAAACTAAGAGAGCAATTAAAACTATTCAAAAAGAACTTCATGAGAGATTAGAAGAACTTAGGGCTGAAAATAAATTAGTAGAAGCTCAAAGACTAGAGCAAAGAACAAAATATGATTTAGAAATGTTAGATCAAATGGGATATTGTTCTGGTATAGAAAACTATTCCCGTCATCTTGATGGAAGGGAGCCAGGAAGTAGACCAAATACACTTCTAGATTATTTTCCTGATAATGATTTTTTAGTAATGATTGATGAATCTCACATGACTATTCCTCAAATAGGAGGAATGTATGCTGGAGATCGCTCTCGTAAATCTAAATTAGTTGACTATGGGTTTCGTTTGCCTTCTGCCCTGGATAATAGACCATTAAATTTTGAAGAATTTGAAAAATTAGTACCTCAGGCAGTCTATGTTTCTGCTACTCCTGGCCCTTATGAAGAAGAAAATAGTGAGCAAATAGTTGAACAGATAATTAGGCCTACTGGCTTAGTAGACCCTGAGATAGAAGTTCGTCCAACTGAAGGGCAAATAGATGACCTTTTAGAGGAAATTCGTTATACAGTTGATAAGAAGAATGAGAGAGTACTTATTACAACTCTTACTAAAAGAATGTCTGAAGATTTAACTGAATATTTAGCTGATGCCGGGATAAGTGTTAGATATCTTCATTCTGATATTGATACTTTGGAGAGGTCGGAAATTATTAGAGATTTGCGTTTAGGAGAATTTGATGTATTAGTAGGTATTAACCTTCTAAGAGAGGGTTTAGACTTGCCTGAAGTTTCTTTAATAGCTATTTTAGATGCTGATAAAGAAGGTTTCTTACGTGCTGAGCGTCCTTTAATCCAGACAATAGGACGAGCAGCCAGGAATAAAGAAGGTAGAGTTATAATGTATGGTGATGAAATTACAGATTCTATGCGAAAAGCTATAGATGAGACAGAAAGAAGGAGAGAAATTCAAGAGGAATATAATGAAAAACATGATATTGAGCCTCAAAGTATTAAAAAACCGGTAAGAGAGGTAGTTAAACCTGTTGAAATGGTTGTAAGTGAAGATAGTAATAATAATTATTCTGCTGATGATGAAGATAATAAAGAATTAACAAATAGAGAAATTCAGGATAAAATTATTCAATTAGAAGATGAAATGGAAGAGGCAGCAGATAATCTTGAATTTGAAATAGCAGCTCAAATTAGAGATGAAATAGAAGAGCTTGAAGAAAAATTGAATTAAATTGAGGTGAAAAAATGGCTAAAGATACTATAAAAATAAGAGGAGCACAGGAACATAATTTAAAAGATATTGATATAGATATACCTAGAGATGAGTTAATAGTAATTACAGGTTTAAGTGGCTCAGGGAAATCTTCTCTTGCTTTTGATACTATTTATGCTGAAGGACAGAGGAGATATGTAGAATCACTTTCTGCTTATGCTAGACAATTTTTAGGTCAGATGGAAAAACCAAAATTAGATTATATAGAAGGTCTTTCTCCTGCTATTTCCATAGATCAAAAATCCACTAATAAAAATCCAAGGTCAACAGTTGGAACAGTTACAGAAATCTATGATTATCTTCGTTTATTATATGCAAGGGTTGGAACTCCTCACTGTCCCAATTGTGGACAGGAGATAACTTCCCAAACTGTTGATGAAATAGTTGATCAGGTTTTAGAATTAGAAAATAGAACTAAAATACAGGTATTAGCACCAGTCATTAGAGGGAGAAAGGGTGAACATCAAAAGATTTTAGCAAGGGCCAGAAAGGATGGCTTTGTTAGAGCAAGAGTTGATGGTGAAACAAGACTTTTAGAAGAAGAAATAAATTTAGATAAAAATTTTAAACATGATATAGAAATAATTATAGATAGGTTAGTTATTAAAGATGGAATGAGACAGCGTTTGGCTGATTCTTTAGAAACAGCTTTAGAATACAGTGATGGACTTGTTTATATAGATGTTGTAGATAATGATGAAGTTCTCACCTTTAGTGAAAAATTTGCCTGTCCTGATTGTGGAATAAGTTTGGAAGAATTAACACCAAGGATGTTTTCCTTTAATAGTCCTTATGGAGCCTGTGATAATTGTGATGGTTTAGGAATTAAAAAAGAATATGACCCTGATTTACTTTTAGATAGAGATAAATCTATTAATGAAGGAGGCTTAATTCCCTGGAAAAATTCAAGTAGCCGCTATTATCCAGCTTTACTTAAAGCGTTATCAGAAGCTTATGATTTTAGCTTAGACACTCCTATAGAAGATTTAGATGATGAAATTGAAGAAATTTTACTTTATGGCTCAGATAAAACTTTAAAATTTCCTTATACTAATAGATATGGCAAAACCAGAGAGCATAAAACTAAATTTAAAGGAATTATAGGTTATCTAAAAGAAAGAGTTTCTCGTTCTAATTCTCAGGGTGCACATAGACGTTATGAAAAATATATGAGTGAAACCCATTGTTCAGTTTGTGATGGCCAGAGATTAAAGCCTGAAGTTTTGGCGGTGACTATTAATGGATTATCTATTTCTGAATTTACTAGATTTTCTATTAGTGATGCCTATGATTTTATAGATAATCTTGAATTTGATGAAAGAACTAAGGTAATTGCTGAGGAAATCATTAAAGAAATTAAGGCTAGATTGAAATTTTTAATTGATGTAGGTCTAGAATACTTAACTTTAGAAAGAGGAGCTTCTAGCTTATCTGGTGGAGAAGCACAGCGAATTAGATTAGCTACCCAAATTGGTTCCGGTTTAGTTGGAGTTTTATATATTTTAGATGAGCCAAGTATAGGTTTACATCAAAGAGATAATAAAAGATTGATAAACACTTTAGAGCATATTAGAGACCTAGGAAATACAGTGATTGTTGTAGAACATGATGAAGAAACAATAAAAACAGCTGATCACATCATTGATATTGGACCTGGGGCAGGTAAACATGGAGGAAAGATAATTGCTCAGGGAAATCTTCAAGATATAGAAGAGGAAGAAAAATCTCTAACTGGTCAGTATTTAACAGGAGAAAAGAAAATCCCTGTTCCTAAAGAAAGATATGAGCCTAATGGTAAGTATCTGGAAATAATAGGGGCTAAACAGCATAATTTAAAAGATATTGATGTAAAAATACCATTAGGTACTTTTACCTGTGTAACTGGAGTTTCTGGTTCTGGAAAAAGTACATTAATAAATTATACTTTGAAAAGAAGATTAATGAAAGAAATTTATAGCTCTACTGATAAGCCAGGGGAGCATGATGAGATTAAAGGAATTGATCATTTAGATAAGGTAATAAATATTGATCAATCTCCTATTGGAAGAACTCCGCGTTCAAATCCAGCAACTTATACAAAGGTTTTTAACTATATTAGAAAACTCTTTGCCCAGACTCCAGAAGCCAAAAAACGAGGTTATGATAAAGGACGCTTTAGTTTTAATGTCAAAGGTGGTAGATGTGAAGCCTGTGGTGGACAAGGAATTAATCAGATTGAAATGCACTTTTTAGCTGATGTTTATGTTCCTTGTGAAGTCTGTGGAGGTAAGAGATATAATAGAGAAACACTTGAAATAAAATATAAGGGTAAAACTATTGCCGATGTTTTAGATATGACAGTTGAAGAAGCTTTAGACTTTTTCGAAAATATTACACCTATAAAACGTAGATTACAGACTTTATATGATGTTGGCCTTGGTTATATTCGCTTAGGACAGCCAGCCACAACTCTATCAGGTGGTGAAGCACAAAGAGTTAAGATATCAACTGAGCTTGGTAAAAGGTCAACAGGAGACACCCTCTATATTTTAGATGAGCCAACAACTGGCCTTCATTTTGAAGATATTAATAAACTTCTCGATGTTTTACACCGCCTAAGAGAAGGAGGAAATACAGTTATAGTTATTGAGCATAATCTTGATGTAATAAAATCAGCAGATTATATTATTGATTTAGGCCCTGAAGGTGGAGAAAAGGGAGGAGAAGTAATTGCAACTGGAAGTCCAGAGGAAATAGCAAAAAAAGAACATTCATATACAGGTAAATTTTTGAAAGATGTTTTATAAATAATTAAAGGCTCCCAAATTTGGGAGCCTTATTTTTACTTTAGGCAGGATCGCGAGAAGTAACTCTTTCACCAAAATTATCTAAGGAGACCTTTTTAATTTTCAAGTTTTTGAACTTATCTTTTTTCATCCAATTTTTCATTTCTTTTCGGCAATTTTCACATTCTATAATTGTTAAATTATCTAATTTATTAAGGTAATCACAGACCCTATCATTTACTTTTCCTTCACTAAATATATAAATTTCTTTTGCTCTATCTTTTTCTGAATATTTCTTTAATCCTCTTCCATCAACAATTCCTATTGGAGAGCCAACTCTATATGCAAATAAAACATCTTCAATCTCAGTAGAAAATAAATTTTTAAGAAAATTTATCAAAATATCCCTCCTTTAATTTATATTTTAATAACTTTATTCTAAAATTTCAATAAAGTGATCAACTAAATCAGGATCAAATTGTGTTCCAGCACATTTTTTTAATTCAGTAATTGCTTCTTTCTTACTTTTCTTTTTTTGATAAGGCTGTTCATGAGTCATGACATCATAGGCATCTACTATAGAAATTATTCTTGATAAAAGAGGAATTTTTTCTCCGCTTAACCCATGAGGATAACCACTACCATCCCAATGTTCATGATGGTATAATATCTCTTTAGCTATATATGCCAATTTTTCAGTAGATGAACAGATGCGATGAGCAGTAGCTGGATGTTCTTTGATTTTTTTCCATTCTTTTTTACTTAGTTTACTTTTTTTGTTTAATATCTCTTTATCTATAACCACCTTACCAATATCATGAAGTTTAGCTAAAAGAGCGAGTTTATTAATTTCTATTGAAGTTAAATTTAATTTTTTAGCTAATTTAATAGCTAAATTTTTCATTCGCAAGGAATGAGCTTTAGTTTCTTCACTTTTTTCATTTAAAGTTTTTAATAAGGTTTTAACTATATTACTTTTAAAGTTACTACTTTCCATTAACTTATTTTTATACATTTTATCTTCAGCGTCTTCTAAAATATCATAAATATTTTCATTTTCATTATTTTTAGTTGCTGCTCCTAAGGCTATAGAAAGAGGTATATTATCTTCACTATTGTTTTTGGAAAAATTTGCTGCTTTATTTTTAATTCTTTCTATAATTTTATTTCCATCTTCTTTTGTTGTTTTAGCTAAAAGAATAAGAAATTCATCTCCTCCCCAACGGGAGATAATATCTTCTTTACGGCAGCTATCTTTTAAAACATCAGCTGCATTTATTAATAATTCATCACCTTTTTTGTGTCCATAACTATCATTGATTAATTTTAAACCATTTAAATCAGCCATAATTAAAGTTATTGGAAGCTTTCTTTTGACATTTAACCGCTTTATTTCTTCTTCTAAAAAGCTTCTATTATAAAGGCCAGTTAAACTGTCATGGTAACTAATATATTTGATTTTTTCTTCTTTTTTCCTTTGTTCAGTAATATCTATGGCAGAACAAACTACATAGTCAACTTTACCATCTTTATTAAGCTTTGGTGTTTTTGTTATAGAAAGAATTCTTTTTTCTCCATTGGCATTTTTGACTATTTCTTCAGATTTGACTTTTTCCTTTTTATCAAAAACTTCTTTATTGCTTTTCATACATTGTTTTACTTCACTATAAGTACTCATAATTTCATTTAGAGAACGGTTTTTCATTTCATCTTTTTTTAGATCAAAAAAATTAGCATGAGCTTTATTAACCATTCCATAAGTATTAATATCATTTAAAAACCAAACTTGAATTTCTATATTATCAAGTAAAATTCTACTCTTTTCTAAAAGTTTTTTATATTTTTTCTGGCTTTCTTTTAATTGTAAATTTTGATAAATGATTTTTAAATGAGATTCTATTAATTCTTTAGCCTGTTTCATATATTTTTTTAATTTTGATTCAAATTTTCTTTCTTTATAATCATGAGAACATAAGGTGCCAAAAACACTTCCATCTGGCCATTCAAGTGGATAGCCAATGTAGGCAATTAAATTTTCTTCAAGTTCTGGAGCATCTTTCCATACTATTTCTTTTTTGGCATTATTAACCTCTAAATTATCTTTAGTATTTATAACGTGTTGACAGTAATGACCTGCTAGCTTTACCTTATCTCCACTTGAAAATGGATTTTCTTTGTTTTCACTTGCTCTATAAACTTCTAAATAAGGCATGTCAACCCTTGTAATCAAAACATCTGGAGTGTTATTATTTTCCGCAAGCAAATTAACTAAACCTTGCCACTTCTCCACAATATCTTTAGGTATTTCTATATTTTTATTTTTAATTTTACTTTTCTTAATCATAAGCACTCACCTTTGCTAACATATGTTTACTAAAGTATAACACATAAGCTTTTTATAATAAAGCATCTTATGATATAATAGTAACGGTGATAATAATGACTGATAACTATAAAGAAGAAAATAAAAGGCATATAGAAGCTCAACTAAAAGAACTTCCTGATCAACCAGGGGTTTATCAAATGAAAAATGAAACAGGAGATATTATCTATGTAGGAAAGGCTAAATCTCTTAGAAAAAGAGTGAGAAATTATTTTCGAAAAGGCAATCACACTTATAAAACTAAAATAATGATTGATCATATTGATGATTTTGACTATATAGTAACAGATACTGAGGTAGAAGCTTATATACTTGAAGCTAATTTAATAAAAAAATATCAACCTAAATTTAATATTCGTTTAAAAGATGATAAATCTTATCCCTATATTAAAGTAACTACAAATGAAGATTTTCCTAGAATTTTTAAAACAAGAGTAGTAAGAAGTGATGGAGCTAAGTATTTTGGACCTTTTGCTGATGTTAATGCAATTTATAAAACTATTAAGGTTTTAAAAGAAATTTTTTCACTTAGAAGTTGTAAAAGGGAAATTAATGAGGGGGAATATTATGATAGACCATGTTTGAATTATCATATAGATAAGTGTCATGGTCCCTGTATTGGAGAAATTTCAAAAGAGGATTATAATGAATTAGTTGAAAGAGTTATTATGTTTTTGTCAGGTAAACAAACAGAAGTTATAGATAAAATCGAAGAAAAAATGTATCAGGCTTCAAAAAATAATGATTTTGAAAAAGCAGCTGAATATAGAGATCAAATGAAGGCTTTAAAAGAAATAACCAGTCAGCAGAAAGTTATGTCAGCTTCTAATAAAGATCAAGATATTTTTGCCTTAGTTTTAGGTGAAAATGACCAGGCCTGTGTTCAATTGCTTCTGGTACGAAATGGAAGGTTAATGGGTCAGGAGCACTTTATTTTAGAAGGTGTTGCTGAAGAAAATTCATCACAAATAATGGCCTCTTTTTTGCAACAATATTATGAGCAAGCTCCACAAATTCCAGATGAAGTTCTCTTAAATACAGAAATTAATTCTAAGGAACTTCTCGGAGAAAGGCTGAGACAAAAGAAAGGAAGAAAGGTAAAAATACAACTTCCTGATAGAGGAGAAAAGAAACGTTTAATGGAAATGGCTCAACGTAATGCTGAGCAAAATCTTAAAAAAGAAGAAATTAGAGAAAAATATAGAAAAAAACAAACTGAGGGAGCAATTAAGGAATTACAAAAAGAATTGGATTTAGAAAATACTCCTGAACATATTGAAGGATTTGATATTTCAAATATTCAAGGTAAAGATTCAGTTGCCTCTTTAGTTGTTTTTAAAGGTGGAAGACCTTCTAAACAGGATTATCGACGTTTTAAAATCAAAACTGTTGATGGCCCTGATGATTTTGCCAGTATGCAAGAAGTTATAGAAAGACGCTATAGTCGACTTTTAAGAGAAGAAAAAAAATTCCCTGACCTTATTTTAATAGATGGTGGTAAGGGACAATTAAATGCAGCTTATGAAATATTAAAAAACTTAGGTTTAGATGAGCAGCCTGTAATAGGTTTAGCCAAAAAAGAAGAAGAAATATTTTTTCCACAACGCTCTGAACCTATAGTTATTTCTCATGATTCTCCTTCTTTACAATTACTACAGAGAGTAAGAGATGAGGCTCATCGTTTTGCTGTTAGTTATCATCGCAAATTGCGCTCGAGTCGATTAACTCATAGTTTATTAGATAAAATTCCTGGGGTTGGTTCAAAAAGGAAAAAGGCTCTCTTGCGTCATTTTGGTTCTTTAGGTGAAATTAAAAAAGCTAATATTACTAAATTAAAAGAGGTAGAAGGAATTAGTGGGAAAACTGCTAGAAAAATTTATGATTATTTACGGCAAAATACTAGAGCTTAATTTTCGGCTAAATTAAGGAGATTAAAAAATTGACAATAACTTTCTAGGGCGTTATAATATTTATGGAGTATAAAAATTTTACTTAAATATATATAACTAGGGGGTGAAGTTTTTATGGCTTATGAAATTTCTTCAGATTGTATTTCATGTGCAGCTTGTGAGTCAGAATGCCCTGTAGATGCAATTAGTCAAGGTGATTCACAATATGTAATTGATGCAGCTACCTGTATTGATTGTGGAGCATGTGCAGATGTTTGTCCTGTAGATGCAATCAGCCCTGCTTAATAATTACATAATGGGCTCTTTAGCTACTGATAAAGCCGAGGCCTGTGCTTCGGCTTTATCAGTATTTCTTTATTGCTTTAAAATTCATAATATTTATACTTTAAAATGCTAAAATATTTAAAACAATAACAAAATTTTGGATAAAAAAACAGGATTCAATTTACCTTTACAGAATAAATTAAGTGATGGTAACTAAATACTAATAAATAATTGATAGTAAAAGGAGATGATTTTCTGTGAGTTATATTGATAAGGTTGATCCGGAAATTTCAAAATTAATTGAAGAAGAAGACAAAAGACAGCAACAACATATTGAATTAATTGCATCAGAAAACTTTGTTAGTGAAGGGGTTTTAGAAGCAGCAGGATCTATTTTAACTAACAAATATGCTGAAGGGTATCCTCATAAGAGATATTATGGAGGTTGCTCAGTAGTAGATAAGGTTGAAAATTTAGCTAGAGACAGAGCTAAAGAATTATATAATGCAGATCATGCAAATGTACAACCTCATTCTGGCTCTCAGGCTAATCAGGCAGTATATTTTTCAATATTAGATCCTGGAGATAAAATTTTAGCTATGGACTTAACACATGGTGGCCATTTAACTCATGGTAGTCCAGTTAATATGTCTGGTAGTTATTATGACTTTGTTCACTATGGTGTTAGTAGAGATAGAGAGATAATTGATTATGATCAGGTAGAAAAACTTGCTAAAGAGCATAAACCTAAATTAATAGTGGCCGGGGCTAGTGCTTATCCTAGAGTTATTAATTTTAAGCGTTTTAGAGAAATTGCAGATAAAGTAGGAGCTTACTTAATGGTAGATATGGCCCATATTGCTGGTTTAGTAGCAGCTGACCTCCATCCAAATCCAGTACCTCATTCAGATTTTGTAACAACTACAACTCATAAGACCTTAAGAGGTACTAGAGGTGGAATGATACTTTGTAAAGAAGAGCATGCCAAAAAAATAGATAAATCAATTTTCCCTGGTATTCAAGGTGGTCCTTTAATGCATGTAATTGCTGCTAAGGCTGTGGCCTTTAAAGAAGCTTTAACAGATGAATTTAAAGAATATCAAAAACAAATTATAAAAAATGCTGAAGCTTTAGCTAAAAAATTAGAAAGTTATGGTATGAGATTAGTTTCTGGTGGTACTGATAATCATCTAATGTTAGTTGATTTAAATAATATGGATATCACTGGAAAAGATGCTGAAAATGCATTAGATAAGGTAGGAATTACTTTAAATAAAAATACTATACCTTTTGAAACTAGAAGTCCTTTTGTAACAAGTGGAATTAGAATTGGTAC
>JBNJDL010000066.1:0-10697 GCA_051744825.1 Bacillota bacterium
TAAAATTTTATCTAAAATAAATTCTGGAATTTCAACTTCTTCTTTTCTTCTATTAATATAATCAAAATCTTTTATTCCTGTGTCAAAATTTTTAAGCATATCCAAAATATTATCTCTTAAATCATCTTGGAAAATCAAAGCTATAGGTGCTGGTGAATCCTCTGGGCCTACCACTCTTAAATCATCTCTAAACCATTTATAAACTTTATTAAATATCATAAAAATTTCATTATTCTTATAGTATTTACGTCTTAATATCTCAGATAAAATTAATACATTTCCCATCTCTGGAATATCATCAATTAATAATGAAAATCTATCATTATCATTATATTTTTCATTAATAACATTATCTTCAGGATGATCGAAAGATAAATCATATATACATTTTTCTTCTTCACCTAATTCATAAAACCATTCACCAATAATTCTTTTATTACTTAAATTAACTTTAAATCCATATGCATATGGTTTGTCATCTATCATTATTTCATATTCAAATGATGAAGCTATATCTTTATTTTTAGAATTTATCTTAAAATACTTTTCTTCTGATTTTAATTTTTCAATTCCCTTTAAAATAATGGCTTTTGAAAAATCTATTGCTTCTATAAAATTAGTCTTTCCTGAAGCATTAGCTCCATAAAGTACAGATAAATTCAATAATTTTCCATCTACTGTATCCATTAATCTTTCACTCTTTTTTTCTTGTCTCCCTGGAAAAAGAGAAAACTCCTGATTTTCATCAAATGATAAAAAGTTTTCTAATTCAAATCTCAATAACATATTCTCCTCCTTATGTGATATTATCACTTGTTATTCATATTATATCACTTTTTTTAAAAATAGCAACAAGTTTGCAATAACTTTATGTGTTTTTATCACATCTAATCATAATTTTAAGTAGCTGATTCATAATATGTAATTTTAAAACTAAAAAACACCAAAGGATTAAAAAATAATTTAAATATTGATTGTTTTTATATACTAATTCTATCATAAATCAATACAACAATATTCTCTGCTTCATCCCTAGTAAAACTTCTAATGTCATTCTCCTTTAACTTCCTAAGAGTTATATTAGTTGCTACATCTATTAAATCTTTTAGAGTAGGAGTTACTATTTCTAATAATACTTTTCTTTTAGACCAACTTTTAATCTTTAAAAATATTGAAAAGATGAAGTTAATTCTTTGCTTAAAACAATTGATGAAAAGCAAGTTAAGACTAAATATAGAGTTGCAGTATATATTGCATTGTTTTTGGTTTAAGATCTGGTGAAATTCTTGGCCTTGAATGGAAAGATATAGATCTAGAAGAAAAGATTTTAGAAATAAATAGAACTAGTATTTATGTTAATAGAAAAATAATTACAAAAGAACCTAAAAATGAAAGTTCAATTAGAAAAGTCTATTTTGGTGAGGTTTTAAAAAAAAGGAATTATTAAAACATAAGAAAAAAACAAATGGTTTTATAAATTCATTAAAAGAAATAATCTTAAAAAAATAACTTTCCATGGACTTAGGTAAACTGCAGCAACTTTAATGATTGGGAATGGTACTGATGTGAGAACTGTAGCAGAAAGACTTGGCCACTCAGATGCTAATACAACTATGAGAGTTTATTCACATCATCTAAAAAAAGCCAATAAAAAGGCAGCTTTAGATCTAGAAAAATCTATATTTAAAGACAAAAAGTAACCATAGAAGCGTATAGCTTTGTTATGTTTTTTGAAATTCCGCCCCAATTTCCGCCCCAATTGGTAAATCTTATGTAATGTTAGGTGATTTTTACAAAATAAAAAAAGTCTAGTAAACGTTTAGATATAAACGCTTATTAGACCTTTTTTTCTGGCGCACCATAAGGGACTCGAACCCCTAACCTACTGGTTCGAAGTTATTAATATTTATACTGTGAACTTAGTAAACAAGCAGTTTTTACCTAAGAAGGGGACTTTTATGATTTTTAAGTTTGAAATAATTATGTTATATTAAGTATTTTAAATATAATTAATACCCAAAATCGCCCCAATATAATTATAAATTAATCTAAATCTATATCGTCAATTAATTGGATTAGTTTTATAGCATCTGGATAAAATATTTCTTTATCTTTAATCATAAAATCTACGACTTGCAACGATGTATTACTTACACTAAAAACTGTATTAGTTATAGATTTTTCAGGTATTTCATTCATTCTCCAATATTTTAAAATTTGCTCCCATATATGATCCAATCCGTTAAATATTTTTCTGTTTTGTGAATGTTCTGTAACATTATCATCACTAAAACTTCCATCGTTAAATAAAAAATCATGAATCTCTCTAACATCTTTGCTATCACTAAATTTATCAATATAATTCGAATACATTTTGTGGTTAACAACCTTCAAATACAATAATATTGCAAATAAGAATTGTTCAGTTTTTTTCTTTAAATCATATTCATTATCTATATTAAATTCTTCCAACTTACCATTTGGTATAATTAATTTTAAATATACTACTATTTTATCAATGTCTCTCAAAGATATACCATGTTTACGAGTAAATAAGAAGTCAAATGTATCCATCATCATGGAATAATTAAAATTTTCATATTCATTTTCTATTAATGTTCTAAAATAGACTTTCCTATTAATTGGTGTTAATCTAATATCAAAATCAATAAATCTTTTTAAATAACCTGGAGCATCAATCTCACTACCATATTTAGCTCTTATTGTTGAATATAATTGATTTTTATCTATTGCTAATACAAAATAGTAATCATCAATGTCAAAGAAATGCTTGATTATCTCTAACAATTCCAAAGCAAAACTTGGTTTACATCTATCTAATTCATCAATAAAAAAAACTTTTTTACCTTTTCCTATATTTGAAAATTCATCTTGAATATTAGCCATTTGATTTTTAATTTCTAAATATTCTTTTATTACCGATCTATTCGAATCGCTTTTCTCCATAGATTTTGAAATGCTTTTGAGATCTAAAACACCATTTGTCATCATTTTTACAAAACCATTAGCTATTTCACTTGTTGCACTTTTAATATCATTTAATTCAACATTTTCTTTATTTTTAACAGCTTCATCTAAACAAGATACTAATGAAATAAAAGGATAATCAAAATAATCATTTTCCCACGCATCATAATAAATAGGAATTAATTCTTCATTTTCTCCTTTATTCATCGATAAAATATAACTATTAAACATTTCAAAAAAGGTAGTTTTTCCTCTTCCAAAATTAGAATCTATGCAAGTTACAAAATTCTCTTTATTAATAAGAATTAACTTATATAATTTTCTTATTTGCTTTTCACGATTAAATAAATCTCCTTGAAAAGGATCTTCTAATTTTTTTTTAAGTAAATTTGTCAAATTATCCTCCAATAATACCAATATTCTTCTAAAAATTATTCTATTATAATCAAAATCACTTTTACAATTATCAAATCATTTGATTATTCATTTTTTAAATATAATTTCAAATGATTTTTATCTTAATTAAGTCTATCAATAATATTTTAAGAAATATTCATAAAATCTAATTTCATTATATTATAATAACTTTTTGTTATCTTATATGGTAACTTTCTATATGTTTTTTTATTTTTACTAAAAAATATTATCATCAAAATTATTATCTATATCATCATTAAATAAACAATATTTAGTGAAATTTGATATATAATAAAAATATTTTTAATTTAATTAGTAATTAAAATCTTATATTATTAAATTCAAACTTATTTGTTGATCCGTAACTTCTAAAATAATATCTTCAATTAAATCTGTATATTTCTCTATGTTTTCTTTATGAAATATATATTCTTTTTTATACTTAATTATTAATTTACCATTTTTAATTTTAATAAGTTCTCCTTCAACCAAAAAAGCATAAACCTTAATTCTTATTTTCTTAATAGTATTTAAAACATCTCCCCATTTAGATAAAATTAAATTGAATTTTAATTCTTCAACTTCTTCATTAATTTTTTCTTCATAAGCTTCATTTATTTCTTCATTAAATTCATTGCTTAAAACTCTTGGTAATTTCCTATAAAATATAGATTTATTAGGAAGATCATCAGATATATCTGAGTGTAATATATGAACATTCTTCTCATTATTAAATTCTGCAAAATCTTTTATATTATCACTACAGAAAATAAAACGTTTTGTAGTATTTTTCTTATAAAATTTGATAATTGATTCAACAATAAGTACATCTGGATTAATACCATTAATATTACTGTTTAATGAACTTGGCTCTAGACCTTTCAATGATCTTCTATATGAATTAGTTATAATTTCTTCTGATAATTCTACAACTTTTGTATTATTGTGTTGTAAAATTCTATTGTATACCTTCTTTGTTTCTTCTATACTTTTTTCTCTTTTAATAACAAGATTATCAATTTGGTTATATATTCTACTTTTATCTTCTTCTAAATATGATGGGAAATTATTTTTAAATTTTTCTGAATAATTATTTATACTTTTTTTTAAACGTTCAAATTCTTGATCTAACTTTCTATAAAATTCTAATTCTACAACTTCTGGAACAATCAAAGTAATATCTTTGTTTTCTAATATTTCCAATAAATTTTTTAATAAATTAGGTCCATAATTATTTTTTGTTAATAATGCGCAAAACATATATATATTGGTATCTATAAATAAATGCATATATCCCTCCTTTTTGAATATATTTAATTGTAAATAAAATACCACTCAAAAGAGTGGTATTATTAATCTATTTATCAACTTCATTTTCTTTTTCTTCTAACATTGCCACAACATTTATTGGTGGTAATATTAATGGATCTATATTAGCATTAGCTGTGTAATTAGAAACTAAAGCTCTTGCATAAGGAAATAAAATAGCTATAGCATTTTGTTCTAATAAATCATAATCATCAATTTTCAATTCAAAATAACCAGTTAATTTCAATTGTAAATTAAATGGGTAATTATTTTTTTTAGGTTCAGGAAAAACATTTAGTATTATTGATACAGCATACATTTCTTCTCTTAAATGCTCAATTTCTCTATTTATATCAAAATCAATTTTAAATTCTAAATTTGCATCATTAAAATCATTATAATTTTCATATCTAACAAAATTAACTATATAATTTCTAAATTTTAAAACAGCATCTCCTTCATTGTTTTTCATCAAGCAATCTCCCTTTTGACTTCTTTTTTCAAATTATAAAAAACTAAATTACTATTTAATTCTAATTTTTTTTTACTATATATTTCAGATCCATTAAGCTTATATCCAAAGTGATTAGATGATTTTACTTCCCTGTATCCATTTCTTTTTAAAGAATCAATAAACTCCTCATCAGTCATTTCTGACAATTTTTCATCTATTCGTTTTTTTTCTTTTTCTAGATCAAACATAAAAATACCTCCCTTTAAACAATAGGCTTATTTATTTTATCAATATAATTCTCTAATTCCAATTTGTCTTTTGAATAGTTATACTTATCAATTTTTAAAATAATCTTATCATTCTTTATACAAATTTGTTTTTCTGGCAAAGTGTTTATTCTATAATGTTTATTCTTTTTATATTTAAACTTTCTTCCATGAAAAGTTGCTACAAAAACATCAAATTTTTTACTATAATCCAATTCATTATAAATATAATTTATAAGTACACCTTCACTAATTCTTTTTGATTTATTCATCTTTTCTAATTTTTCAGTCAAACTTTTTCTTAAATAATCAAAGAATAGTTTATGTTTCAATTTATCTAAATTAAAAATTCTATCTTCATCTACATTATAGGAACATTTAAGTATATAGAAAAAATCTTCTATTTCATTATTATTACTTATATTATAACCTTTTTTATTACTTTTAAACATATTTTTTATCCAATGATAAGCATATATAGGATCTTCATAAAGATAAAAACCATCTCCAAGCCAATGTCTATCACCTTTTGAAAAAATTATTTTCTCTGTTTCTAATATTTTTTTACCTCTCTTATGATTACATCCATGGTAATGAATTTTTTTCACAATTAAACCACCTAATATAAAAATCTGTAATTTTAATATAGTTACTATTTTATTTAAAATAAGTATATAGTACACATTGTAATATTAATATATCAAATTAAAAATTAATATTCAACTTTTTTTATATTTTAACCTTAATAAAAGGGAAAAGTACTACTTAAGCTTTATATTAGTTGTTGTATTTATTAGACCTTTCTTTGATTTAGTAGTTCCTATAGCAATTAAATCTTTAAAAAAATTAAAAAGTAGCAATAAAGCAATTTTAATAACTAAAGCTATTAATATATAATAAAATTTATTATTTTCTCTCTTCTATACAATCATTTCCCAAAATAATTATGTTTCGGTTTTATCTTCACTTAAATTTTCTTTATGCTCTTCAGGATTATTAATTACTCCTTTGGAGTTAAGATCCTAAATAGCTTGTTCTCCTATTTTTCTTTTTCAATCGACCAAGGATTCTGATTTGTTTTTATATTTTTTATTTTCATTTTATAACCATAGCTATCTATTAGTTTCCCATTCAACCACAACTTATTTGATCTAGACTTTATAATTTTCCTTAAAAAAGGCTTCAGTTTCTTATTAATAACGAGAATATTTAGCACTTGCTTTTTCATTCTCGTATTCTCTTTTAAACTTTTTTGATATTCCTCTTAATGTTTTTTGCATATGCGGATACATACTTGATTGATCAGTATAATCATTATACTTTTGATATAAATCATAATAAAAAGAACCATTCGATATTGTTCGAACTCCTATGTTATTAGAAATAGCTAATGAAAAACCACGTGAAATCTGATCATCATAATTTTTTTCAAAAACTCTTTTTACAGATTCTTGTGGGAATTCATTTTTACTTAGTTTTTTAGAATTTGCAAGAAACTTTCCTAGATATTGTAGTCCAACTGTTCTCTGATCTTGTTTAACTATAAAATCAATATATTTGCTACACCAATTTTTCAATTTTTCATATTCTATATTCCCATTAATATCTGCAGCAGGTATAAATTTAACTGATGATAATAATGATGCAGAAATCTCAGCATATATTATTTCATCTTCATCTAATTCTGCATTAGCTTCATCAGACTCCTTTTTATATGCATAATTTATTAGCTCAGCTGCAAAATCGGGTTCTTTACTAAACTTATATATTAAATATTTTGGTTGTAAATCCTGTTTTATTAAATTTAGAAAGAAAATTTCTAAATTTACTATTTGATTTATTAATTCTTTTCTAGGAAATGAATCCATATATATATTACTGAAAATTTTACTAATATAATAGCTATCCATCTGTTTTCTCTTGTCATATGTTCTCTGTATTGTTTCTAAAACTTGAATGGATTCTTTAGTTGAAAGTTCATAATTACTCGAAAACTCGATTAATGCTCTTGTATTTTTATAATTTAAATATTGTTCCAATGCATATTTTTTATATTCATCATCTATATAATATATATTGTGATTAAGACTCCAAAACATTTTTCTATATTTTTCATCAATATTTTTAAGAAATTCAATAGACTCTGAATTCAACTCCATTTGGCCTAAGGCTATCTCATGAATTTTATCATCCAAACTATTATCTATAAAAATTCCTTTAATAAAATCAATACCAAACTTCTTATATAATGATCTAAAGTAACTTGTCATAATCTGATTTCTGTTCATGGCAAGCAAACAAGAAGATAAATTTTTAACATCGTCTAAATCAGTTTCGACTTCACCTAAATATCTACCGATTACTTGTGGAGAATTATCATCAAATCTACCAATAAATTCACACCAATCTACTCCTAAATCTTTTAACTTATGAATTGCTTTACGTCTTAACTCATCATCAAATTTTTCATTGGCATTAAAAGACTTATTCCCATCGTCTTTTTCATATACAAAAGGCTCTAAAGAAAGGGCTCTATATTCTTCAAAAACATATTGATACTTGTATGTTTCATCTGTAAAATGAATCGCATTTAGTATTTCACTCTCTATTTTATTCACTTCTTCTTCTTGAAGAGCCCAATCTAAATTCTTAAAATGTCTATGTTTTGAAATTAATTTATAAATTGCTTTATATAATACATACTTTTCTTGATCTGATGCACTATCTAGTATATCTAAAGTAATATCTTTTAATTGATCATAAATTTTAAAATTAATAAACATTGTATTTTCATAAAATACACATAGTCTGTCAACATCATTATTAATATTGTCAAAGGCAATTTTATAATATTGTAAATACGTATTATATACTTCTTTCTTTAATTTCAGTTTTTCTGAAAGCTCATACTGAATATATTTGGGCTTATTTAATCCAGAAGATACATTATTATTTGAAGGTAAAAGTTCCTTTAATAATTCCCAACCATTTGTAGTATTTTCAACTATATATCTGAGATACTTAATTTTTTTATCAACAGAATAAATGTTTTCGTGTCGCCAAGCTAATAATGCTTCAATCAAACTATTTAATGGACTATTAGACTTCCTGTAAGTAATATTATAATCCATTAATTTAGACAATATCATAATCGCTCTAAAACTATAATCTTTAATAAAAAGTGCCTTCTCTAATGACCATATAGCATAAGTATAATAGTTTACACCACCTAAACTATTATCTGCTTTTTCATAGAATAAATTTAAAAATCCAGATTTTGGATTTTTTACTTCTTTTTCATATTTTGAAATAAGCGCTTCAGTATTTATTTCCATTATCATAGGTAATGATTCAGATATCCCAAACCAATCCTTATTAGTAGATATCCCTTTAATAATTTTCTGAAGATTTCTTTTTATTTTATAATTAATCTTTATATCATCTTTTGATAGAAGCACAAGAGTTTCTAAAAATCCTCGTTTTAGTTCATCGGAAAAAGTTGGTTTTTTTCCCTTAATTCTAGCCGAAAAATGTTCATTTAAAGGCAAATCAAACTTTGGATCAATTTCGCTAAAAAACAAATCAGTCATCTGTTCAATAATATCGTATACTTCATCATTGATATAGTCGCTAAAAAAGTCCCAAGCAGCTTCTGGGTCGCTTATCATATATCGATCAAAATGATACCATGTTCTAAATTTAACCCAAAATGGATCCTGCTCATCATTTATACGTTTCAAAGAATTAATATAATCATCATAGCTATTTATATCATTGCCTAATAACTCTATAACTACACGATCATTATCAGTCCACCTATTAGCAATAAGAGCTGGTAAAAAAATATTAAAATAATCTGCATTAGCCCAAACAGGTTCACTAATTTTACCTATTGATATTAATCTCATCAATATTGTGTAATTATTTTTTGAACGTCTTGCTAAAACTGAAGACTCTTTTCTATCAAAACCACATGCTTCTATCTTTTTGATTAAGTTCTTAAAAAAACGTTGCTCTAATTGAATAATATCTGAATCTTTTTCTGTATAAGTACTATTATATACGAAAATAGTAGTATTGTTTGGTATCACATCTAAACTTTTTCTAGTATGAAAATCATTTAATATTATTAATCCACTTATATTTGTTTCCTTAATTTCTTGCCATGACTTTAAATCTTTCACAATACGTACTTTATCTTTATACTCAATGAATCTTTCATCATTAAGAAAAATATAACTTATATAAGCAACAGCTTCTTTAATACTTTTGCCTTTTATTTTAAATACATTTTTTTGTTTAAGTTTAGAAAGCAAATTATTTTCAAACTCTTTATTCTCATGATTGAAAAGCTCAAGTGAACATGCATTTTTTGTATTATTTCTATACCATTTATCAAGTTCAAAACATGTTTCGTACTTAAATCCGATAGCCTTTAAACTATCAATTTTATCTTTAATTTCATCTAATTCTTTCATTAACTTTTTTTGATTACCTACAACTTCTTCCCTAAAGTCATGGAGAAAAACTTTTTCATATTTATTTGGAAATCTTTTTCTAAGTTTATTCTTTAATAATTTCATATAAGCATCTATGTATCTCTTTCTTTCTTCCGATAAAGCATCCTTTTTACCAAAGAAATTTATAAGTTCTTCTTCAATACAATCAATAAATAAGTATGATTCTTTCTTGTTTTCTTTTGCAAGCTTAATTAAAAATTCTTCTGAAAAAAGAATTTTTAATTGATCTAATAACTCGCCTTCATCATGTTCAAGATTTAAAACATCCGTTCCTGTTTTTTTAAACATATTTTTCCATTCTCCAGATTTTTTTAATTTTTTTAAGACTTGTATCGATTCTTTAATTATTTCAATTATCATAATTATTCCCCACAATACTATTAATCTCTTTATCACTATAATCTAATTATTAAAACAAATAACATTCATAAAATATTTAAAGGTTTTCAATAACCAATCAAATATTTTTCTACATACTAATATTATATCAAAGGTTTCCAAAAATAATAATATTTAATTAATTTATCTTTATATTAATCACTTTCTCCGTTTAAAAATTCATTAAGTATTAATTTTTAAATTTTTCAAATTTTAAGCTTAATAAGCCCCTACATAAAAACAATGCAGGATAATAAAACGTCAGACGTTTTATGCTCACAAAATACAGGCAAAGCCTGTATATAACTGGGTTTAAGTACAATTCAACAGGTGTACATCTTTTGAATTGTACTTAACCCCAGCTAT
>JBNJDL010000067.1:0-10662 GCA_051744825.1 Bacillota bacterium
TTATTTTTGCAATAACTATTATAGGTATTCCTTTTGCAAAACAAAATTTTAAATTAGCTAAAGTTGCCCTTATGCCTTTTGGAAAAGAAGTAAGAAAGATTAGATAATATAAAAACCCCACTGTCCAGCTTTTTTCTGGAATGGGGTTTATTATTTTAAACTATATATTTTATTTTGAAGGAAAGAGTTACTTTAAAAAGCTGGTATTATTTCACCTTCATATTTTTCATTAATATATGATTTTACTTTTTTGCTTGTTAGCATTTCGCTTAATTTCTTAATTTCAGGATCATCTTTGTCTTCTGTTCTTACTGCAAGAATATTTGCATAAGGAGAATCTTTGCTTTCACGTAAAATAGTATCTTCAACAGGGTCAAGACCAGAGTCTAAAGCATAATTAGTGTTAATAAATGCTGCATCAACATCAGAAAGCACTCTTGGTAATTGAGCTGCCTCTAGCTCTTTAAATTTGAAATTATTAGGATTTTCTGATATATCACGAGGTGTAAAAAGAAGGTCATCTTTATCATCTTTTTCAATTTTTATTAAGTCATTATTTTCTAATATTAGCAGGGCTCGCCCCTCATTTGTAGGATCATTTGGAATAGCAATTGTAGCTCCTTCAGGTAATTCTGATAAATTTTCATATTTGTTTGAATAAAGGCCAAAAGGGTAAATATTGATTTTTACAGTATAGGTTAAATCTAATCCTCTATCTTCCTTGAAATTTTTGAGATAAGGTAAATGTTGGAAATAATTGGCATCTATACTTCCATCGGCTAGAGCGATATTTGGAGTTACATAGTCAGTAAATTCAATAATTTCTAATTGAATACCTTCTTCAGCTAAATCATCTTTTATTTCATTTAAAATTTCAGCATGTATTGCCGTGGCTCCGACCTTTAATTTTTTGTCTTCTGCTAAAGAATTTGGGCTAAAAACTAATGTTAATGATATGAATATTAAAGAAAAAAGAATTATTTTGTTTTTTGACATTTTATTACCTCCACTTAATAGTTTATTATTATTTTTTAAATAAAAAAATCCCTCATGAGAGGGATAAATTTCCTCTCATCTATCATCCTGGTATAGGATGCAGGAGTTGGCACCTTGCTAGATAGCAGGTTGCCGGGCTTCATAGGGCCAGTCCCTCCACCTCTCTTGATGATTATAAAATTTTAACTTACTAGCACTTTAACATATAAAAACATAACTGTCAAATTTTCTCCTATAAAATCATATATCCAACTAATAGTCCAACTATAATTCCAGCATTAGCAAAGTGTTCTTGTATATGATTTGATTGAGGAATGAGCTCATCGTTAACAATATATACCATTGCTCCCGCTGCAAAACCCAATGAGCCTCCAACAAATACAGCAGATATATTAAAAATTAATTTACCTAAAATTGTTCCAATAGGAGTCATTAACCCTGCTCCCAATGTAAATAAAAAGATTTTAAGATTTTTCATCCCTCCAGCTTTTAGTGGTCCTGCAATTGCTAATCCTTCTGGTATATTATGAAAAGCAATAGCGAAGGCAATTAGAAGTCCAATTTCAGAGCTTGATTCAAATCCTGCTCCAATAGCTAATCCTTCAGGTAAGTTATGAATAGCTATTCCAAATAAAATTAAATAACCAGTTCTTAAAATAGGATTATCTATAGCTATTTTTTCTTCATTTTCGATCTTAAAGTCATCAGATGAAGATAAATGAGAGTGAGGAATGATTTTATCAAGTCCCCACATCATTAAAGCACCTAATAAAACTCCAATTATCATAATAAATTCTGAACCTAAACTTACAGCTTCAGGAATTAATTCAAAAACTGAGATAGCTAGCATTATACCGCCAGCAAATCCAAGTAAAGAAGCCATAACTTTTTTACCTGGTTCTCCAAAAAGCATTAAAACTATTACTCCAATTGATGTAGAAGCTCCAGCAAAAAAACTATATAAAATTGTTTCCATTATATGTAACCTCCATTTGTTAATTATCATTCTTGATATAATAATATATTATTTAATATGAAATTTAAAGATAAAATTTATTGATTTAATATATTTAATTTTAATTTTAGAAGACATATAATAAGTAAAAAGTCATAAATTGATATTATTAAAAGGAATTAATGAAAATTTGTCGAATAATTTATTAATAAAAAATTACTAAGCCAATGAATTATATAAAATAAATAAATGAGGTGTTATATTTGAAAAAAATAACTTTTTTAATTATAAATTTGCTATTAATAGTACTTTTATTTACTGCTTGTTCTAATGAGTCAAAACAATTATATTTAAGCAGTTATCCAGAAAAAATAACTTCAAATGAGAGTTTTGATGTTAAGGGTGAGTATTTAACAGAAGATCCTTATAAATACGAAGAAGTTGAAATTTTACTATCTGTAAAAGAGGTTGAAAGTGATCAGACTCTTCTTGATGAAAAAAAGACTTTAACTGAAGATAAAAGCCAACAATTTTCTTTTACAGATATTGCTTTAGAAAAAATTGAAAAAGCTGTTTACTTTGAACTAAAGTTAGTAACTGATGGTGAATATATTGCTAAAGTAGATAGTAAAGATAAATCCAGTTTTCGGGCAGATTGGAAAAAAGATATTATCACTACCTATTTTGATGGCTCAGGTGAAACTAATTCCTGGGGTGAATCATTAGATAAAGGAAATCAATATTATTTTGCCTTACCCTATCGTGATTTTGCTTTTGAGGTGGATGGGGTTGAGCAGGAAAATGTAGGTGAAGACTATTATGGAATAGAAGATGTAAAAAATCGCTGGATAGAAATTTATTACCCAGAAAAAGATAAATATGTTTATGCTCAATGGAGAGATGTTGGGCCCTGGAATATTTATGATCCTCATTATGTATTTGAAGATGAACGCCCTTATGCTGAAATGGGGATTGATATGGGATGGTCAGGACATTATCGTGAGACTAATAAAGCTGGTTTAGATGTTTCACCTGAAGTGATGAAATATTTAATTGATCAAGATGATGATGGAGATCCTGACAAAGGAAAAATTACTACTAATTGGCGTCTAGTAGATGAAGAAGAAGTTCCTGATGGTCCCTGGAAAGAAAATGTTAGTACTGAAAAAGCTAATAAAGAAACGATGAATTTAGAAACTGAAACATTAAAAAATCTGGATTAAGCATAGTAGATAATTATATAGGCAGAAGCTTTTTTGCTGGAATTATTTTCATAAATATGAGGTTTATCTCCGTTAAAATTAATTGCTTCATCTTTTTCTAAATCATATTTTTTATTATCAATTTTAACACTGATCTTACCTTTATTAACAAGTAAATATTCCTCTGTATTTTCATAATGGGCTTCTGCCTCATGTGAATAATTAGCTGCTATTTCAATAAAGTATATTTCAAATTTCTTTTCATTTTCATAAGGAAATAGGGGATATACTTTATATTTTGATTTTTTTTCAATAATAGGATGAGTATTTTTATTAGAAACAATTGAAATATCTTCTTTATTTTCATTTACAAAAGTTGAAAAAGAAACATTTAATCCCTTTGAAATTTTCCAAAGAGTTTTAACGGTGGGACTGGATTTTCCCCTTTCTATTTGTCCTAACATTGATTTGCTAACCCCTGTTAATTCCTCAAGTTCACTTAAACTATAATTTTTTCTTTTCCTCAATTTCCTTAACTTTTTTCCTAAATTTTTATTAAAATCATCCATAACAAAACACCTCATTTATTATAATTTAATCTTGTAAATTAAAAAAATATATTATATAATGCAATATAACATATATAATTACAATATAACGTATAACTTATTAGATATTATATAATAGATGAAAGGAGAGGTCAAATATGGAAGTTAATATAAAAAATAAATTATCTTTGCAAAATGGTTTGAAGGCAGGATTTCCAGTAGCAATAGGTTATCTACCTATAGCTCTTACCTTTGGGCTTCTGGCTAGAAATAGTGGACTTTCTTTTATAAATACTTTTTTAATGTCAGTTATGGTTTTTGCAGGAGCAAGTCAATTTGTAGCAGTTAATTTGCTTGCTTTAGGAACAGGAATAGGTGAAGTTGTGTTAACTACTTTTATTCTTAATTTTCGGCATTTTTTGATGTCTGCTTCTCTGTCACAAAAAGTAAAAGAGAATATCCCCCAAAATTTACTTGCCTTATTATCTTTTGGCATAACAGATGAGACATTTTCAGTTGCCTCAATGCAGGATGAAAAATTTGATGCTAAATTCTTATTTGGTCTTAATCTAATTTCTTATTTAGCCTGGATTTCAGGAACAGCAGCAGGGCATTGCCTTGGAGCAACTTTACCAGAAATAATACAGGCTAGTATGGGAATAGCTCTTTATGCTATGTTTATAGGTTTACTTGTACCAAATCTAAAAAAATCAAAAGCCGCTATATTTACTACAATAATAGCTATTATATTTAGTAGTATATTTTATTTTTTATCTGACTTTATAAATATATCTGAAGGTTGGGAAATAGTTTTAGTTACGATTTTTGCTTCTTTTATTGCTACAATATTTTTTCCAGAAGGAGTTGTTAATAATGGAGAGTAATTTCATAATGATTTTAGGAATGGCTATAGTTACATATATTCCAAGAATGATTCCTTTGGCTATTTTACCAGGATTAAAATTACCAAAATATCTTCAATCTTTTCTAAGTTTTATTCCAATAGCTGTTTTAAGTGCCTTGATTTTTCCTGGATTTATAGATTCTACAAATAATAGTTATACTGCTATTGTTGGAGCGATAACAGCTTTTCTTTTAGCCTATTTAGATAGTAATTTAATAGTGGTAGTTTTAGGAGCTGTTTTTGCTGTATTTTTTAGCACTTTTTTATTTTAAAATTAAATTAATTATTTAATAATTGCTCTTAAAGAATATTTATAATATAATAAAAACAACTATAGAATTCGAATGAGTTAATAAATCAAGGAGGAGAGCAGATGACAAAAATACCGCCTATAAAAAAAGGAGCTAAAATAGGAATAGTAGCTCCAGCCAGTCCACCTAATATTAAAAAATTAGAAAAAGGGATTAAATTTTTAAAAGATTGGGGACTTAAAGTTCAAGAAGCTCCTCATTTAAGAGAAGTTAGAGGCTATTTAGCAGGAGAAGATAAAGAAAGAGCAGCTGATCTACATGAATTTTTTTCTAATAATAATATTGATGCTATTTGGTGTGCTGGTGGAGGTTATGGAACTCCACGCTTGCTTCAAATTTTAGATTATGATCTTATAAAGAAAAATCCTAAGCCTTTTATAGGTTATAGTGATATTACTGCTTTACACTTAGCTTTTAATAAATTTGCTAATCTTATTACTTTTCATGGACCAATGATTGCGACTGAATTAGGTGATAATCCTGATGAAATAACTATTGAGTCAATTAAAAAAATACTTTTTAATGATTATACAATTGATTTTTTAAAAGAATTTAAACTTGATGAATTAGAGATAATAAATAGTGGTATAGCTGAAGGTGAAATTACAGGAGGTAATTTAGCACTTTTGGCAGCTACTATAGGCACTCCTTATGAACTGCAGACAGATAATAAACTTTTATTCATAGAAGATATAGGAGAAGAAGCATATAGTATTGATAGAATGTTAAGCCAGCTTAAAAATGCAGCTAAACTTGATAATTTAGCTGGCTTAATCATAGGTAATTTTACTGATTCGAAGGCTAAAAGCTATGACCCATCTTTGACAGTTGATGAAATAATAAATGATTATTTTGCAGATAAAAAATATCCCATCATCCGTCATTTTCCTTTTGGCCATGATAAAACACAGTTAACTATTCCGTTAGGTGTGAGGGCAAAATTAGATACTTTAAACAATTCTTTAAAAATAATTTAATAAAAAGTTGGTATATTAAATAGAAGAAATATATTTTGCAGGAGGTATATATAAATGGCAAAATTTAAGGATTTTCGTAAAATTGATATTAGAGTTGGAGAAATTATTGAAGCTAAAGATTTTAAAAAAGCGCGCAAAGATGCCTATAAGCTAAAAGTTGATTTTGGCAATGAAATAGGTATTAAAAAATCCAGTGCTCAAATAACTGAAAATTATACAGCTGATGAACTTATTGGTAAACAGGTTTTAGGTGTAGTTAATTTTCCGCCAAAACAAATTGCGGATTTTATGTCAGAGGTTTTAGTACTTGGAATTTATTCAAAAAAAGGTATTATATTAATTGAACCTGAAAGCAAAGTAGAAAAGGGAGATAGAGTAGGGTAGGAGGTTAGTGGTGAATAAATACAAAAGAATAAGAGATTATGGTTTTCAAATAGGAGAGTTATCTACAGGAAAAAGTAATAAAATTACAGATGTTAAAGGGGTAAAAGTTGGTCACTGTACTCTTGACAGTGGACAAATTAATACAGGAGTAACAGCTATATTACCTCATTCAGGGAATGTATTTAAAAAAAAAGTTATAGCTGCAAGTCATGTGATAAATGGTTTTGGTAAATCTACTGGCCTTGTTCAAATTAATGAATTGGGAACAATAGAAACTCCTATTATTCTTACTAATACTTTAAATGTCGGTATTGCTCATCAAGCTTTAGTAGAATATATGTTAAATAAAAATAAAGATATTGCAGAAAAAACTGGAACAGTAAATCCCGTAATTTTAGAATGTAATGATCAATATTTAAATGATATTAGAGGACTACATATAAAAGAAAAAGATATTTTTAAAGCATTAGCTAATGTAGATAAAAATTTTTTAGAAGGATCAGTTGGAGCAGGTAAAGGTATGAGTTGCTATGGTTTAAAAGGAGGAGTTGGCTCAGCTTCACGCAAATTAACTTTTGGAGACAAAAATTATCATATTGGAACTATTGTTTTGAGTAATTTTGGCAAGAAAAAAGATTTTTTGTTAGATGGAATTAAAGCTGGAAAGATTATTAAAAGAAAAGAAGAAGAAATTGGAAGAGAAAGTTCGGACTTAAATAAAAAAGAAAAAGGATCAATTATAATTGTTTTAGCTACTGATATACCTTTATCTAATAGGCAATTAAAGAGAATATCTAAAAGAGCATTAATAGGTCTTAATAGGACAGGCTCATATATGGGAAATGGTAGTGGAGAAATAGTAATTGCATTTTCTACTGTTAATAAAATTGATCATTATGAAAAAAGTGATATAGTGAATATGAAAGTATTTAATGAAAATAAGATAGATAAAATATTTAGAGCAGCTGCTGAATCAACAGAAGAGGCAATATATAATTCTCTTATCTGCGCTGATAAAACTAAAGGAAGAAATGAGAGAATAAGATATTCTTTAAAAGATTATATTGACTATATAGTTGAGAAAAGAAATTAATATAAAAATTGATAACTTTCATAAAGGAAGTGATAAAAATGTCTACTAAAATAATTGTTGATAGTGCCTGTGACCTTCCAGAAGAAATTTTAAATAAATATGATATTGAAGTACTACCTTTTAATATAAATATTGATGATAAAAGCTATAAAGATGGTATTGAAATAGAAATAGATGAATTATATGCAGCTTTAAGAGAAGAGAAAGTAGCAAAAACATCACAGGTAAGTCCTGAGGATTTTAAAAAGGTATTTGAGATAAACGCAGACTTAGGTAATGATTGTATATATATCAGTTTTTCAGCAAAAATGTCCGGTGCATATAAAACGGCAAAATTAATAGCTAATCAAGTAGAGGAAAATTATAAAGATGTAAAAATAGATGTTTTAGACAGTAAAGCAGGTTCTGTAGCTACAGGTATTATTGCCTATAAAGCAGTTCTTTTGCTTGAGGATGGTGTTAAAAGAGAAAAAGTTATAGAAAAAATTAGATTTTGGGCAGATCATATTGAACATGTATTTATGTTAGCAGATTTAAAGACCTTAGAAAGAGGAGGTAGGATAAGCAAAACTAAATCTTTTATAGGAAATATACTTAATATCAAACCTATTTTACTTGTTAATGATGGAAAAATAGAATTGTTTCAAAAAGCTCGCGGGACTAAAAGGGCAATTAACAAAATGATAAATTTCGTAAAAAATAAAAGCTATGATATTACAGAACAATTAATCGGGATTGCTCATGCTGAAGATTTAGATCATGCTGAAGTATTAAAAGAAAAAATCGAAGCTCTTGGTGGAGAAATTTTTTGTATAGAGAAAATAGGAAGTGTTTTGGGAGCACATCTAGGAATTGGTGGAATTGGGATTTTCTTTTTGAGTGAGGTAGAAAGTTAGTATGAAAATTTATTATAAAAGAAGTGTAGCATTTATTTTTGTATTTATATTCTTATTTTTTTCATTTTCGGTATTTGGAGAAGAAAGTTTAGATAAAAAATCAAATAAAGAACTTGATTTACTGGAAAGCACCGTTATTAAAAGGGTTATTGATGGTGATACAATAGAAACTATAGATGATGAAACTATTAGAATTTTAGGAGTAGATACTCCAGAGATTAATTGGGATGAGGATACTGCTGACTATTATGGATATAAGGCTAGAGATTTCACAAAAGAACAGTTATTAAATGAGAAAGTTTATCTGGAATATGATAAGGAAAAAAGTGATGATTATGGGAGAACTCTTGCTTATATATATTTAAATAATGGTCAACTTTTTAATAATAAACTTTTAGAAAAAGGATATGCCCATTTAATGATTGTTGAGCCAAATAATAAATATGAAAAAAAATTTAAAAAGACAGCTAAAAAAGCAAGAGAAAAAAAGGTAGGAATCTGGAATAGATTAAATCAGCTTGAAGAAGAGATTCCTATTATATCCTGGGAAAAGGCAGAAAATTATTATGGAGAAGAGGTAATAGTTAAGGGTGAAATTGTGAATACTCATCAATCAAAAGAGGTAACTTATCTTAATTTTGCTAAGAATTATTGGGAAACATTAACAATAGTTATTTTTAATGATGATTTAAATAAATTTGATTATAATCCTGCAAAATTATTGGAAGGGAAAGATATTAGAACTGTTGGAAAAATAAAGAAATATGAAGGTTCTGCAGAAATTATAATAGAAAATCCCACTTCACTTTATTTTTACTAGCTTACTATGGTATAATATTTGCACTGTATATTAAATAAGACAAATTAAGAGAAAATATGACAAGATAATTTAATAATAATTATTTTAGGAGGGAAAATATGAAAATTTTAGGTATTTCTGGAAGTCCAGTTAAACGTGGAACATATTATCTTCTAGAACAAACTTTGAAAGCCGCAAAAGAAAAGAGAAAAGATGTAGAAACAGAAATAGTTCATGTTGCAGATTATGATCTTAAATTTTGCAAAGGCTGTAATAATTGTTTAAAAGAGAAAGAATGTATTATTAAAGATGATGATTTATATGAAATAGGAGATAAAATGAAAGAGGCAGATGCGATTATTTTTGCTTCACCTTCTTATTTTGGTAGTGTAACTGCACATTTGAAAAATTTAATGGATAGAAGTCGTTATCTCAAAATGAGAGACCATGCTTTAAAGGATAAGTTAGCAGGTGCTATTTCTAGTTCAGGTCTTTCTCAGGGTGGCGGTCAGAGTACTATAGAAACAATTAATCGTTTTGCTTTAACCCATGGAATGAAAGTAGTTGCAGCAGCTTCCAGACCAGAAATGCAGCCTAATATGGTTATAGGTACTATGGAGGGTGAAGATGGATTTAGAAGAGTTAAAGATGATGAAAAAGCAGTTAATATGGCCCGTGATTTTGCGAAGAGATTTGTCTAAAACCTTCTTAATTTTATTGAAAAATAGGCAGGGGGTATAAAAAGGGCATGGAATTTAAAGGTTACAATTGTGAAGAAGTTGTTGATTGGTTTAATGCTTCTTTAGAATCAATTCATAATGGAATCATTGCTGTTAATAATTCTGGAGAAATAATTTTTTTCAATAAATCAAGTGAAAAAATGCTAAATTTAAAAAAAGAAGAGGTTTTAGGCAAAAAAGTTTCTCATGTTATACCTGAAAGTGATTTGCCACAAACATTAAACAAAGAAAAAGAGGAAACAGGACAGCGATTGACAATAAATGGCCGAGATATTTATTCAAATAGAGCACCTATTATTCATGATGGTAAGATGATAGGAGCTATTGCCATTTTTCAGGATTTAACAGGAATTAAAAACGTCAAAACTGAATTAAAAGAAGCAAAAGATGATCTTAATTTACTTGATACAATACTAAATGATGCTTATGAAGCCATAGTAATTGTGGACAAAGAAGGTAGAATCACAAAATTCAATAAAGCTTATGAGGAATTTTTAGGTGTAAAAGAAGAGGATGTTTTAGATAAGCATGTTACTGAAGTAATAGAAAATACAAGAATGCATATTATCTGTAAAACAGGCGAAAAAGAGATGGGAAGAGTACAACATATTGAGGGAAATGATATGATTTGTAATAGAATTCCCTTTAAAAAAAATGGAGAAGTTGTTGGAGCTATAGGTAAGGTTCTTTTTAAAGATGTTAAAGAACTTAAACATTTAGCAAGAAGATTGGAAGTTTTGGAAGATAGATTAAAGCATTATAAAAGAGAAGTTAAACGTCTGCAGGAAGCCAAATATTCTTTTGAAAATATTATAACTAAAAATTCAAAAATGAAACATTTAAAAAATATTGCTCGA
>JBNJDL010000068.1:0-10660 GCA_051744825.1 Bacillota bacterium
TAGATTAATAAAACAGGCTAAAGATTCAGGAATTAAATTTGATTACATATTTATAACTCCAGAATTAGCAGATAAGAAGGAATATAAGAGTTTAATTGAAAATACTAATAATTTCTACTTACTTAAAGATAAATTGATAGATGAAATTTCTGATACAGTAAATTCTCAAGGAATTATAGCAATAGCGCCTAATATTGATCAAAAAATAAATTCTATGAAAAATTACAACAAAATATTGCTTTTAGATAGAGTCCAGGACCCAGGTAATATGGGAACAATTATTCGTTCAGCAGCAGCTTCTGGTTTTGAATCTATTATTTCTTTAAAAGGTTCTGTAGATATATATAATTTAAAAGTTATTCGGGCTACGGCTGGGGCTATTTTTTCAATTCCTTTTGTAAATAAAATGAGTATAGATGATTTTTTAAAATTATTAAAAAATGATTTAGATTCTTATCAACTAATTACAACTGATTTAAAAGCTGACAATTATTATCATCAAGTTAAATATAAAGAAAAAAATATTTTAGTAATTGGGAATGAAGCTAATGGAATTAGAAAAGAATTATTAGAAAAATCAAATTTAAATTTAAAAATACCATTAAATAATAATATAGAATCTATTAATGCAGCTATGGCAGCTACACTTTTAATGTATAAAATTAATTACAATTGATTAATAAATCTCTCGTCAAAAGGCGAGAGATTTTTAAGTATTACTTGAATTTAACTTTTATTGATAATAATTTTACCTTATGTTAAAATTAAAATAATATGAGTGTTTTATGTTTTTTAGATTTTTAAACTTCCTATAAAATAATATTTTGGAGGGATAAGTTCATGAATATATTGGAAAAAATAAAAGAATTAGAGAAGGAAGTAAAAAAAGATTTTTCTTCAGTAATTGATTTAGATGAATTAGAAGAATTGAGAATTAAGTATTTAGGAAAAAAAGGTAAAATAGCACAAATATTTTCTAAGATGTCAGAAGTGGCAGATGAAGATAAACCTAAAGTCGGAAAAGAATGTAATATTTTAAAAGGTAAAATAGAAAAGAAGATAAATGAAAAGAAAAAACAGCTTGCTAAAATGCAAAAAAAGAAAAAGATAAAAGAAGAAAGAATAGATGTAACTTTACCAGGTATTAAACAAAAAATTGGACATCATCATCTTTTAACAAAGGTTATTAGAGAAGTTGAAGATGTTTTTATTGGTCTTGGTTTTACAATAGAAGAAGGGCCAGAAATTGAAAGTGAATATTATAATTTCAAAGCTTTAAATATTCCTGAAGGACATCCAGCTCGAGATTTACAAGATACTTTTTATATAGATGATAATTTTTTATTAAGAACTCATACATCTCCAGTTCAAGTAAGAACAATGGAGAAAAAAGAACTACCAATTAGAATGATAGCTCCAGGTAGAGTATATAGGTCTGATGAATTAGATGCCTCTCATTCACCAGTTTTTCATCAAATTGAAGGATTAGTAATTGATAAGGATATTTCTTTTAGTGATTTAAAAGGAAGTATTAGTACAATTGTAAAGAAGTTATATGGTGAAGATAGAGAGATAAGATTTCGTCCTAGCTATTTTCCTTTTACTGAGCCAAGTGCAGAAGTTGATGTTTCCTGTGTAGTATGTGGTGGAGAAGGATGTAGTTTATGTTCAAACACAGGTTGGTTAGAAGTGATGGGATCTGGAATGGTTCATCCTAATGTTTTAAAAATGTCAGGTATTGACCCAAATATTTATAGTGGTTTTGCTTTTGGTATGGGTTGGGATAGAATTGCGATGTTAAAATATGGAATAGATGATATAAGATTGCTTTTTGAAAATGATTCACGTTTCTTAAAACAATTTTAAAAAGGAGTGTAATTAATGAAAGTATCATATAATTGGTTAAAATCATATATAGATTTTCCTTATAGTCCTGAAGAACTTTCTAATAAACTGACTATGGCTGGTCTAGAAGTAGAAGAAATGGAGTATTTAGGTGAAGGACTAGAAGATATTATAGTTGCAGAAATTGAAGAGATTAAAAATCATCCTAATGCAGACAAATTAGTAATTTGTATAGTGAATACAGGTAAAGAAAAGTTACAAATAATTACTGGAGCTCCAAATGTAAAAGAAGGAAAAAAAGTGCCTGTAGCTAAAAGTGGAGTAACTTTACCAAATGGTATGAAAATTGAAGAAAGTGAATTACGAGGTAAAAAATCTTCAGGTATGATTTGTTCTGAAGATGAATTAGCCTTAGTGGATGAAAGACAAGATGGTATAATGATTTTAGATGATGAATTTAAAATAGGTAATAAATTTGTAGATGAATATGGCTTAGATGATTATATTTATAAGCTAGATTTAACTCCTAATTATAGTCGCTGTCTTGGAATGTTAGGAATTGCCCGTGAAATCAAAGCACTTTTAAATGGTGAAGAAAAAGTCAATTTTCCAGAAATTAATTTAGAAGAAAGTGAAGAATTAACAAATAATAAAATTAATATAAAAATTGAAGATGAAGATTTATGCCATCGTTATACAGGAAGAATTATTAAAAATGTAAAAATTAAAGAATCTCCGTTATGGATACAGAAACGTTTAAAAGCTGCTGGTGTTAGACCGATAAATAATATTGTTGATATAACCAATTATGTAATGCTAGAGTATAATCAGCCTTTACATGCTTTTGACTATGATGTTATAGAAAATAATGAAATCATTGTTAGAAGAGCTAGAGAAAATGAAGAGATTACTACTCTTGATGGAGAGAATAGAGAGTTAAATGAAGATGTTTTACTTATAACAGACCCCAATAAAGCAATTGGAATGGCCGGGGTTATGGGGGGAGAAATCAGTGAAGTAACTGAAGAAACTAAAAATATATTTTTAGAATCTGCTTTTTTTGATCCACTCAATATTAGAAAAACTTCTTCTGAATTTGCTATACATAGTGATGCTTCTCATAGATTTGAAAGAGAAATTGATAAAAATTCTGTAATTGAGGCCAGTAATAGAGCCGCTTATTTGATGCAAGAATATGCTGATGGTGAAGTTTTAGAAGGAATTGTTGATAAATATCCAATTCCCTATAAAGAAAAAACAATTGAATTAGAAGTAAGTAGAGTAAATAGAATACTGGGACTTTCTTTAGCAGATGAAGAAATTAAAGATATGCTTTCAAGACTCGAATTTGAAGTTGAAATTTTTAAAAATAGTGGTTTGTTAAAGGTATCTATTCCTTCTTATAGAACTGATGTTGAACAAAAGGCTGATTTAATTGAAGAAATAGCTCGCATGTATGGATATAATAATATCTTAATAACTACTCCTAAAAGAAAACAGCAAGGGCATAGAACTGAAAGACAAAATAACAAAATTAGATTGAAAAAAATATTAACAGCTGCTGGCCTTGATGAAATTAAAACCTTTAGCTTAATGGATAAAAAAGAATATGATAAGTTGCAAATTACTGATAATAATTTAAGAAATTGGGTAAAAATAAAAAATCCATTAAGTAAAGCATATGAAATTATGAGAACAACTTTAATTCCAGGAGTTATAAATGTTTTATCTAATAATAAAAGAAGACAATTAGATGAAATGGCAGTATTTGAATTAGGTAGAATTTATGAAAATCAAGGAAAAGAAAAACGTCCTTATGAAGAGGAAATGATTGCTGGTGGAAGTATGGGAGCAAATATTACAAGTTGGAATAACAGTGCTCCAGATTTCTTTTATTTAAAAGGTGTTTTAGATGAATTGTTTGAAAGATTTAATATTGAGGTTAAATATGAAGCAAGTGAAAAATCATTCCTTCATCCAGGAAGAACTGCGAAGATACTTAATGAAGGAGAAGTATTAGGGTTTATTGGTGAACTAAACTATGAAATTATTGATGAATATGATTTACAGGAAGATACAACAATTTTTGAATTAAGTTTTGATAAGATTAATGAAAAAACTGTTAAAACAAGTAATAACTATCAACCTTTACCTAAATTTCCTGCCGTAAATAGAGATTTAGCATTGGTTGTGGATAAAGATATTAATGTATCTACAATTAAAAATGTAATAAAAGAACCAGCAAAAAAATTATTAGAAGATATACAGTTATTTGATTTATATGAAGGTGATCAAATACCTGAAGGAAAGAAAAGTCTGGCCTTTAATTTAATATTTAGATCTAGAGAAAAGACTTTAACTGATAAAGAAGTAAATTCACTATTTGAGAAAATTTTAGAATCATTAAAAAAAGAACTTGGAGCTGAGATAAGAGGAAATTGATTTTATATAAATAAAAATTAAAAATAAAGCAGGAATTCAGCTCTGTGATAATGAAGTATTACGATATGAGTGAAATTATTTTTTAGAATAAAAAATATTAAATCCGGGGGATGTATAGTTATGTCTTCTAAAAATAAAAAACATAAATTTTCTGTAAGAATACTTGGAGAAGAACAACTAATAGTTGGCGATGTTTCCGAAGACTATGTAAAAAAATTAGCTAATTATATTAATAAAGTAGGCACTGAAATTACAAAGGCATATCCACGTCTTCCCCGGAGAAGACTACTTGGACTTACTATGATAAATATGGCAGATGAATTCTATAAATTTAAAAATGATATTGATCAAAAAAATGAGAAAATAAAAGATTTAAAAAGTAAAAATTATGATTTGCGTGAAGAAAATGAAAAATTAAAGGAAAAAGTTAATGACTTAGAAAAAGAATTAGAAGCTAGTAATAAAGAAAAGGAAGAGTTACTTGCCCTCCTGGAGGAGGTAGAATAATTGAATATTTTAAATATCTTAGATTTAACATTAATAATATTTTTTCTTTTATTTATAATTAATGGTTATAAAAAGGGATTTATTGAGCAGGTAAGTGTTATTTTAGGTTTAGTTATTGCTTTTTATTTAGCAATTAATTTTTATCATGAAGCTCGCTCATTGATAGTTCCTTATTTTGACCTTCCAAAAACTTTATTAGATTTTATCGCTTTTGCCTTGATTTTTATTATTTTTAATATTTTAATACATATTCTAGCTGAAGGTTTAAAAAGTCTTTTTGATTTGTTATATTTAAAACCTTTAAATAGATTAGCAGGTGCTTTTTTAGGGTTTATTAAAGGTGCATTGATTTTATATCTATTAGTTTTATTTTTAAAACAAATACCTTATAGTGAAATTCAACTTATGATTGATGATTCTTTAATTTCAAATTATTTTTTAGATTTAACTCCCATAATCCAAGAAAGTTTAAATGATTTTTTTAAAAAGCCATGATAATCATGGCTTTTTTGAGAATTTAAGATATTAAGCAGGTGATATAATGCATAATTTTAAAAATAAAGAGATAGCTAAAATTTTAGATGAATTAGCAACTATGTTAAAAATTAAAGGAGAAAACAAATATAAAGTTAGGGCTTATGAAAATATTTCAAGAAAGTTAACTACTATTTCTGAAGAAATTAGTGACTTGGTAGCTGAAGGTCGGTTAAAAGAGGTTCAGGGTATTGGTGATGGTATAGCAGCTGAAATTGAAGATATTTTTGAAAAAGGATTTTCACCAGCTCTGGAGGATTTAAAAAATGAAGTACCTACTGGGGTAGTAGAAATGACTAATATTTCTGGTTTAGGCCCAAAAAGTGCTCATAAATTATATAATGAATTAGATATTAAGAGTATAGAAGAACTTAAAAAAGCATTAATTGAAAATGAGGTTAGAACTTTAGAAGGTTTTGGAGAAAAAACTGAAAAAAAACTTTTAGAATCAGTTAATGATTATAATAAAAATAATTTAAAAATGACTTATAGTGAAGCAGAAGAAAAAATCAATAAAATAATAGAAGAATTAAAAGCTGCCAAAAATCTTTCTTTTGAAATAGAAATAGCAGGTAGTTTTAGAAGAAAAAAAGAATTAATTACTGATATTGACATATTGATAATTACTTCTCAGGCTAAAAAAATAAGAAAGTTAATAAAAGATAGTTCTTTTCTTAGAGATATCATAAAAGAAGGAGAAAATAGTATTAGTATTTATATTAAAGATGGTATTAGAGTTGATTTCAGGTTGTTAAATAAGGAAAATAAAGCAGCTGCTTTGCAATATTTTACTGGCTCAAAAGAACATAATGTAAAAATAAGAAAACTTGCCAAGGAAAAGTCATTTAAATTAAATGAATATAATTTAATTTCTCTTAATAAAAAGGATGATTCTGAAGAAAAGGTAGAAGTTAATAGTGAAAGTGATATTTATAATAAATTGGGCTTAGAGTACATAGTTCCTGAGTTAAGAGAAGATAGAGGAGAAATAGAAGCAGCTCAAAATGATAATTTACCAGATTTAGTAAAATTAGAAGATATAAAAGGAGATTTACACATTCATTCAAAATATAGTGATGGAGCTTTCAGTATTGAAGAAATAACAAAAAAAGCTATAGAGTTAAATTATGAATATTTAGCGATTACAGATCATTCACAATCATTAAAAATCGCCCAGGGAATGTCTACAAAAGAAATTTATAAACAAAGAGAAGAAATAAATTCTTTAAGAAAAAAATATTCAAATATAAAAATATTAAGCGGTATTGAAGTTGATATTTTAAAAGATGGTGAACTTGATTATAGTAACGAAATATTAGCTGAATTTGACTTAGTTATTGCTTCTATTCATAGTGGTTTTAATCAGAGCAGTTCTCAAATTACTAATAGACTTATTAAAGCAATGAATAATAAAAATGTGAATATAATTGCTCATCCTCAAGGGCGCCTATTAAATAGAAGAAAATCTTATGCAGTTGATATGGATGAAGTGATATCTGTTGCTAAAAAAACTAATACTGCCTTAGAAATTAATGCATCTCCTCAGAGATTAGATTTAGATGATGAATTAGCTAAAAAAGCAGCTAAAATAGGAGTAAATTTAGTAATTAATACTGATTCTCATCATTTAGATCAATTTTCTAATATGAAATTAGGTATAAATGTTGCTAGAAGAGCCTGGCTTGAAAAAGATGATCTTTTAAATACTAAAAAATATAAGAAATTAAAAGAAGTTTTAAAATAGATTTTAATTATTAATTGAGGTGAATTTAATGGATAAACATAGTTTAGAAGTTCTTGAATATAAAAAAATTATTAAAGAACTTGCAAATTATGCTTCTACTAATTTAGCAAAAGAAATAATAAAAAATATTACCCCAAATACAGATTTAAAGTATATAAGTAAAAGTTTGAAAGAAGTTAGTGTCTCAAAGATATTATTAGATGAATTTGGTAGACCACCATTTGGTGGTTTAAGAGATTTAAGAAAAATTTTAAAAAAGGCTAATAAAGATATTGTATTAAATACTGATGATATAGGTAAGATACAGACTTCTCTTAAGGCTTTTAGAAATTTAAAAAATTATTTTAATAATATAATTGAAACAAGTGATCCGGAAATTGTAAAAAATGAATATAAAATAATGACTGAACAAGGTTTAGATTTAGTAATAAGTAGAAATTTAGAGAATGATATTGACAAAACTTTAGATGAATTTGGCGAAATCAAAGATAGTGCTAGTTCTAAATTAAAATCAATAAGAAGAAATATAGAAAAAACCGAAAATCAAATAAGAAAAAATTTAGAAAATGTAATAAAGAGTAAAAAATATGAAAATATGTTACAGGAATCTATAGTTACTAAAAGAGAGAATAGATATGTAGTACCAGTTAAACAAGAATATAGAAGTTCTTTTTCTGGAATAGTACATGACCAATCTTCAAGTGGAATGACTGTTTTTATGGAGCCAATGTCAGTTGTAAAAAGTAATAATAAATTAAGAGAGTTAAAATCAGAAGAAGAGGCAGAAATTTATTATATTTTAGAGGTATTAACTAATAAAGTACGGGACAAATCTAATATAATAGAAAATAATTTAAAAATTTCATCAATGCTTGATGTGGCTTTTGCTAGAGCGAAGTATAGTCAAGTAATAGATGGTATAGCTCCTGAACTCAATAAAAATGGAGAAATATTTATAAAAAAAGGTAGACATCCTTTGTTAAAAGATAAACCTGTACCAATAGATGTAGAAGTTGGTAAAGATTTTGAGACATTAGTTATTACTGGTCCAAATACCGGTGGGAAAACTGTAAGCTTAAAAACTATTGGTTTATTTACTTTGATGACCTCAGCTGGATTACATATTCCTGCTGAAAGAGGTACTATTATTTCTTTGTTTGATGAAATTTATGCAGATATTGGAGATGAACAAAGTATTGAGCAAAATTTAAGTACTTTTTCTTCTCATATGAATAAAATCAAAAGGTACTTAAAGAGAGCTAATGAAAATTCTTTAATTTTACTTGATGAACTGGGAGTTGGTACAGATCCTAAAGAAGGAGCAGCACTAGGGATTGCTATTTTAGAAAAATTAAAAGATAAAGGTGCTATAACTGTAGCTACTACTCATTACAGCCAGTTAAAAAGTTATGCTTATTCTACCAAAAACGTAGAAAATGCTTCTGTTGAATTTGATATAGAAACTTTAAGTCCAACTTATAGATTAATTATGGGAGTTCCAGGTGGAAGCAATGCTTTTGAGATTGCTTTAAGATTAGGCCTTCCAGAAGATTTAATTGAAAAGGCCAAAGAACTAAGTGATGAAGGCGATTTAGAAGTAGAAAGTATTATAGGTGATCTTAATTCTCAAAGGAAAAAATATAGAGATTTAAAAAATAAATTAGCAAGAAAAAAAAGAAAAGTAGACGAGTTAAAAAGCAATTATAAAAATAAATTGAAAGCTATAGAATCAAAAGAAGAAAAAATTATAAATGAAGCTCAAAATAAAGCTGAAGAAATAGTTAAAAAAGCTAAAAAGAAAAGTAAGAAGATCATTAAAGATTTAAAAGATAAAGATTATACATCTAAAACAGAAATTGATAGAATGGCTACAAAGGCTAATGAACAATTAAAAAAGGTAGATAAAGAGTTTGAATCTAAAAAGGATAGTGAAAGCAAAAAAGAGATAAATGAAAATTTAGAAGTAGGAGATAGAGTTAGAATAATGAGTTTAGGGCGTAAAGGAAATATTACTTTTATAGATGAAGATAAAAAAGAAGCTAAAGTTCAGGCGGGAGCAATGAAAATTAATGTTGGATTGGAAAATTTAAATAAAGTAAAGGAAAAACAAAATAAAAGTAAAGATGTAGTAAAAAAATATAAAGTTAAAAAGTCAGAAAATGCTAGTCAGAGCTTAGATTTGAGAGGGAAAAGATATGTTGATGCTCAAAATGAAGTAGATAAATATCTAGATGATGCCTTTTTAGCTGGTTATAAAAAAGTTGAAATTATTCATGGTAAAGGTACTGGTGCTTTAAGAGAGGCAGTTCATGAAAAATTAGAAAACCACCCCCATGTTGCTTCTTTTCGTCTTGGTAAACAAAAAGAAGGAGGGAGTGGTGTAACTATTGTCACTCTTGGTAATTAATCACCAAACATATTTTGAAAATAATCCATAAAACTACCTTCTTCTTCATTATGAATTGTACAGGTTCGGGTAGGTTTATTTTCATAAATAATCTGCCCATTTTTATCTTTGAGTGGTATACCAGTTTCTGGATCAATTTTTTGAATTGGTTCCCCCTCATCTACAATATATGTGCCTTTAATTATTTCTTCTTCATCAATTTCCTCATTATTTTCACTTGATTCATCTATTAATTCTTTAAATGGAATATTTTCTGGTCCCACTCTAATTCCACTATCTTTTATATAGCTATATTCCTTTATATTTTTTTGTGGGCAATTTGAAGTAGCTAACATGCCACTTTCGACATCTATTTTTACTTTTTCAATTGGTCCATGTAGAGAATCAGTTTCTTCGGGTATATTTTCTTTTCTAAATATTTCATTACTGGGGTTTGGTGTATATTGGTTAGCAAGTTGGCCAGTAACAGGATCAATTTCTCTTTTATGAATTCCATCTGGAACTTCATAGTTTTTGACTTCTTTATCTTTTAATACTTCACTCATATAGTCTTTCCAGAGCATTGCTGCTTCTGAACTAGAAATTGTACGTGGATTATTGCCTTCAGAATATATATAATTTCCATTACTATCTTTTTCATCATATACCATTTCTTTAGGATTATCTTCTCCTATCCAGACTGTTGTTACTAGATTTGGTGTATAACCAACAAACCAGGCATCTGTATAATCATTAGTAGTTCCTGTTTTTCCTGCAATTGAGTCATTTAAATTTGCTCTTCTACCAGTGCCATCTTCAACCACAGATCTAAGCATATCTGTCATAATAAAACTTGTTTCTTCAGAAAAGATAATATCCTTTTCTACTTGAGCTTCATAAATTTTTTTGCCATCTTTATCAATCACTGTCTTAATAGCATAAGGTTCTGTTTTTATACCTTTATTTGCAAAAATTCCATAGGCAGATGAGATTTCAATAGGTTTTACACCATCAGTTAAACCGCCTAAAGCAAGTGATAAGTGTTCTTTATTTCCATCTGATGAAGTAAAGGTACTAATTCCCATTTCTTCAGCAGTTTTTACAGTTTCTTTGACACCTATATCTTGTAATAACTTAACTGAAGCTACATTAATAGAATGAGTTAAAGCAGTTCTCAAATTAACGTAACCTCGATACTTATC
>JBNJDL010000069.1:0-10603 GCA_051744825.1 Bacillota bacterium
TAAAAAAGTTTATTTAGTTTACATTTATTATAAATTAATTCTTTTAAAAAATCAACCGTAATTTACACTTGAATTTTAAAAATAATATGCTATAATTAATAATACTGAGTGATTTACTATGTTTTTTAAGCATTTGTTCATAAAATTAAATATTTATTAATTTTTATCAAAGTTTGATAAAAATTACACAATCAAAATCAATTACCTGGAGGGGTAAAATGAGTAAAAATGTTATTATTTTAGGTGCTGGTTATGGAGGAGTAAGTGCTGCAAAAAAACTTCATAAAATTTTTAAAAGAAATGATGAAGTTACTATTACCTTAATTGATAAAAATCCTTATCACACTTTGTTAACAGAAATTCATGAAGTTGCAGGTAATAGAATTGAAGAAGATGCAGTTAAAGTTGATCTTGATAAGCTCTTTTATTCTACAAAAGTTAATCTTGTTAAAGATAATATAACAGATATTAACTTAGATAATAAGAGATTAAAATCAAGTGAAAATGAATATAGTTATGATTATTTAATCATGGGAACTGGGAGTCAACCCAGTGATTGTGGAGTTGAAGGAGTCAAAGAACACACTTTAAGTTTATGGTCAATTGAAGATGCTTTAAAAGTAAAAGAAAAAATTGAAAAAAGTTTTCAAAAAGCTAGAATGACTGACAATCCTATTGAAAGAAAGAAATTACTTAGTTTTGTAGTTTGTGGTGGTGGATTTACTGGTGTAGAAATGGTTGGTGAATTAATTGATTGGGTAAATGAATACTGCAAAAAATATAATATTGCTAGAAGTGAAGTTGAACTTTATAATGTTGAAGGTTTAGATGATATTCTTCCAAGCTTAGATGATAAATCTATAAAAAAAGCAAAAAAACATCTGCATAAAAATGATGTCCGTATTAAAACTGGAGATTTTATAACTAAAATAGAAGAAAATAAATTAACTTTAGAAAATGGAGATGAAATCGAAGCTAATACAATAATCTGGGCTTGTGGTATAGAAGCATCACAATTTGCTCAAAATGCAGGTTTAGAAACAAGTAAAGCTAAAAGAGTAAAAGTTAATAAATATTTACAAACTGAAAATCATCCAGAAGTATATGCAATTGGTGACAACTCTGCTGCCCCCTGGAAAGATGATCAAATTCTCCCTGCTTTAGTTGAAGCAGCCCAGCAAACTGGTGAATGTGCTGCAGACAATATAGCCGCTGATATTAAAGGCTATGAAAAAGAAGAATTTGAGCCTAATTTCCATGGTATTATGGTTTCAATTGGTAGTAAATATGCAGTCGCAGAAGTAATGGGAATGTCAATGAAAGGTATTCCTGCCTTATTTATGAAGCATATGGTAAACATGTATTATAGATTTGAAATTGGAGGGATTAAAGAAGGATTTAACTTTATTTCTAACTATTTAAAAGAACAAGGATCTAAAAAAGGTCTTGTTGCTCAATTTTTTGATCATATAAGCTATTCTACTAGAACTGTTTTTACAGTATTATTAAGAATTTTTGCTGGAGTTATGTGGATATATGAAGGATATACAAAGATTAGAGATGGTTGGCTTGCATCTGGAGATTACTTAGTATCTGGTTCAACAGCTTCTCCTATCGGAGATTATGCAGTAGACTGGTATGTAACAATTACTGAAAATGTTGTTTTTCAATTTCCACTATTATTTCAGTATTTAGTAGTATTAGGTATGATTGGAATGGGAATATCTTTAATATTTGGTATATTTACTACTTTGGGAGCTTTAGGTTCAGCTGGAATGTCAATTAACTTTTTATTAGCAGGGCAATACCCTCACTTTTCTAGTGATTTTCCTGGACACTTTAGCCCCTTATATTGGATGTTATTTGGCTCAATTGCACTAATAGGTTCTGGGCGCTCCTTTGGCCTTGATTATTATATCATACCCTGGTTAAAAAATTTAATCTGGAACAGAGCAAAAGGTAAAAATAAAGACTTACAAAAAGTAGTGGAAAAAACTAATATTGAAGCATAATTAAACACAAAAACGACAGCATTTCAAAGTGCTGTCGTTTTTTATTAAATAGCAAATAACTTTAATATCTTCCATTTAGTTTTTTTAGTTATTTTTTCCATGAAATTATTTTTTTTTAATAATTCTTTGCCTGCAATAAAATATACTCGATTATTATTTTCCTTTGCTCTATCAAATGTATATGCATTAAAAACTTCTATTTCTTTAAAACCTGCCCATTTTAAAGCTGCAATTATATCTTTTATTGGATAAGAAGTTTCTTTATGAACTTCTTTTTTAAAATCTATTTTATTTTCATCAAAATATATTTTTAATTTAACTTTCCAAATTTTATTTTCTTCATCTACGATATCTTGCCAAAAACAAGAATAATTATCTCCAGTTAAAAGCATAGTTCCTTCATTAATACTTAATAATCTTTGAATAGTATTCATATCAAAAATAAAATATCCATCACTTTTTAATAAATCAAAAGTATTTTTAAAAACTTTTTTTAATTCTTCATATTCTAAAATATAATTTAAACTATCAAATAGTGAATAAGCAAAGTCATATTTTTTATCAGGAGAAAAATAGCGTATATCATTATTATAAAATTTAATATTTAAATTTTTATTTTTACTTTTATTTTCAGCTATTTTTAACATATCTTCGGAAAGATCTACCCCAGCAAGATTCCAATTATGATTTTCAGCAAAACGCAAAGTCATATTTGCAGTACCACAGGCTAATTCAATAACATCTTCAGGTTTTTTATTATAATAGTCCAAAAGATCTATTATATAGTTATACCAAAGACCATATGGTACATTATCCATAACCTCATCATAAATGCTGGCAAATGATTTGCTATAAGCCTTTTCACTCATAATATACACCTTCTCCTGCTAATCAAATTATTTAAACACTCCTGTATTTTTACCTATAAAGGAAAATATCACACTCTTCCCTTCTCCAGATTTAGCTGATACTAAAGCAAAATTATCATCTTTATTTAAATTTAATTCATTTTTAAGTACTTTTTTTTGCTTATTCTTTTGATTATTTGATAATTTATCTGCTTTGGTAGCAGCTATTATAAATGGTATTTCTGAAGCTCTAATCCATTCTAGCATTTGTTTATCATCTTTACTTGGTTTATGACGTGAATCAACTATTAATACTATCCCCTTCAAATTTGGTCTATGATACAAATAGTCATTAATAAGTTCTCCCCACTCATCTTTTACTTTTTTAGGAACTTTAGCAAAACCATAACCTGGTAAATCAACTAAATAAAATTTGTTATCTATCTTAAAAAAATTAATACTTTGAGTTCTACCTGGTGTAGAACTAGTTCTAGCAAGCTTTTTTCTCCTTACTAATTTATTAATTAGAGAAGATTTGCCGACATTTGATCTGCCGGCAAAGGCAATTTCTGCTTTATTGTGGTCAGGATAATCTTCATAACTATAAGCACTAGTAACAAATTCAGGATTATTAATTTTCATCTTTTTTTCCCTCCAATAAAGCTAATTCTAAAACTTCATCCATATGCTCTACAAAATTAATATTTAAATCTTTTTTTATTCTATCAGAAATTTCTTTTAAATTTTTCTCATTCTTTTTTGGTAAAATAATATTGCTTATTCCAGCTCTTCTGGCAGCTAATATTTTTGTTTTAATTCCACCAACTGCTAATACTCTACCTCTTAAGCTTATTTCACCTGTCATGGCATAATTACCTTTTACTGGACGATCAGTTAAAGCTGAAGCAATAGCTAAAGCTATTGTAATCCCGGCAGAAGGACCATCTTTAGGAACAGCTCCTTGAGGAACATGGATATGAATATCATTTTCTTTATGAAAATTTTCTTCTAAATCTAATATATCACTCTTGGAGCGAATATAACTTAAAGCTGCTCTTGCTGACTCTTGCATTACATCACCTAAGGAGCCTGTTAAAGTCAATTCTCCTTTACCAGCTAATACAGCCACTTCTATGTCTAATATATCTCCTCCAGCTTGATTATAGGCCATTCCAGTAGCAACACCTATTCTATTTTCTTTTTCACTTTCTTTATAATCAAATTTTGGTACACCTAAATATTTCTCAACACTTCTAGTTGTAATCCTTGCAGTTTTATCTCTACCTTCAATTATTTCTTTACTTACTTTTCTAGTTACAGCAGCTAATTTTCTTTCAAGATTTCTTACCCCTGCTTCCCTAGTATATTTATTTATTATTTTGGCAATAGCATTTTTAGAAACGTTTATTTTTTCTTCATCTAAACCATGTTCTTTTATAATTTTAGGTATTAAATAATTTTCTGCAATTTTTGTTTTTTCATGAACAGTATACCCTGGCAACTGAATTAATTCCATTCTGTCTAAAAGAGGAGCAGGAATAGTTTGAGTAACATTTGCTGTAGTAATAAAAAGAACTTGTGATAAGTCAAAAGGTAGTTCTAGATAGTGATCTGAAAATTCAGTATTTTGCTCAGGATCAAGAACTTCTAATAAAGCTGAAGCAGGATCACCTCTAAAATCAGCAGACATCTTATCAACTTCATCAAGTAAAAATACAGGATTTTTGCTACCTGCATCTCTCATGGCATTAATAATTCTACCTGGCCTAGAACCTATATAAGTTCGTCTATGACCGCGAATTTCTGCTTCATCTCTAATACCACCTAAAGAAAGTCTAACAAAATCTCTATTCAAAGCTCTTGCCACAGATTTACCTAAAGAAGTTTTACCTACTCCAGGCGCTCCAACTAAACATAGTATAGGACTCTTTTTATTTTTAGAAATTTTCTTAACTGCTAAAAATTCTAAAATTCTTTCTTTAACATCTTCTAAACCATAATGATCTTCATCTAAAATTTCTTCAGCTTCATTAAGGTCAATTTTGTCATCTTTTTCATTATTCCAGGGAAGATCAAGAACACAGTCTAAATAATTACGAATCACAGTAGCTTCAGGAGACATATTAGGTGTTTTTTGTAATTTCTCAATTTCTTCATTCAATTTTTTTTCAACATTCTCTGGAAGATCTATCTCTTCCATTTTTTCTCTATATTTTTGTATTTCAGCATTTTCTTCTCCATCATTTAATTCTTTTTTAATAGCCTTCATTTTTTCTTTAAGATAATATTCTTTTTGAGTTTCTTCTACTTGTTTTCTTACCTTTTTATTTATCTGTTGCTCAATTTGTAAAATATCGATTTCATCTTTCAAAATTTTTAATAATTTATTTAATCTCTCTTCAATTTCTATACATTCTAATAATTCCTGTTCCTTTTTATAGCCTAGCTCCATATGAGAAGCAATAACATCAGCTAGTCTTCCTCCTTTTTCTATACTGGAAACAGACATCATTGTTTCAGCAGGAAGATTTTTATTATACTTTATATATTCCTGAAAACTATCTAAAACAGCTCTCATTAAAGCTTTTAGCTCTGTATCCACTTCTTTTTCAAGGTCATTATAAACCTGTGTATTTACTAAAAAATATTCTTCTTCATCTAAATATTCATTTATTTTAGCTCTCTTTAAACCTTCTACAATCACTTTAATCATATCATTAGGTAATTTCACTAATTGCTTTACTTCTGCAATAGTACCTACTTCATAAATTTCATCTTTATTTACATTTTCTATTTGCTCATCTTTTTGAGTAGCAATAATGATTTTTTTATCTCCCATCATTGCTTCTTCAACTGCTTCAAGTGATTTATCTCTACCAACTAATAAAGGAATTACCATATGAGGAAAAACTACCATTCCCCTTGCTGGAAGTAATGGCAATTCAAGCTCATCATCTAAATCTATATTTTGCTCATCTTTTATTTCTATATCATCAAAATCTATATCTTTTGGCATAATCTCACCTAACCTTTCTAAATTAATAATTCTTGATTAATTGTACTTATCCTTTTTTTGAAAATCTTATAACTTTTAAAATTTCAAGCAGTTGGTATAGTCATTAAAGTATCAGCAGTAACTAATTCAATTTTTTCTTCTTTATCTATATTAACTGCAATTTTTATAGCTTTTTCTAAAGTTGTAATTGGAATAACATCTATTCCATTTATATTTTTATAACTGTTTTGCCAATTTTCTTCTGGAATTAAAACTTTTTTTACTCCTGCTCTTCTAGCAGCTTGAATTTTGGCATTCACTCCTCCAACTTTTTTTACTAACCCTCTAATAGAAACCTCTCCAGTCATAGCAATTTTATTATCTATAGCTCTTCCACTTATAGCAGAATATAAAGCTACTGCCATAGCAACGCCAGCTGAAGGTCCATCAATAGCTATTCCACCTGGAAAATTTATATGAATATCAATATTTTCTACTTCAAGGCTCATCATCCTTCGTAAAACTGTAAGAGCATTTCTTGCAGATTCTTTAGCTGTACTTTTTCTTTTTAAAACATGCCCTCTTCCTTTCATCTCTTCTTCTTCAACTACACCAGTTATTAAAACTTCACCATTACTACTTTCTTTTTTTATTATAGCTGCCTCTATCTCAATTAACATTCCAGAATTAGCCCCTCTAACAGCTAAACCATTTACAACTCCAATTTGTGAAAAACTATGAATCTTTTTTTCTAGTCTTGGATTATAGCGTCCACTATTTAAAACTTTTTCTACATCTTCAATTAAAATCTTTTTTCTTTTTTCGCTAATTGCCATACCTCCAGCTAATTGTACCATATTAACTGCTTCTCTACCATTTGCAGCATAATTTTTAATCAAAGAAATTACCCCTTTTTCAACTGAAAAGTTTATTTTTATAATAGCATTTTCTACTATTTTTACAATATCATCTGCTGAAAGTTCATTAAAGAAAATTTCTAGACAGCGAGAACGAATAGCAGGTGGTATATCTTGAGGTTGTCTAGTTGTTGCTCCAACTAGCCGAAAATCAGCTGGAAGTCCCTTTTGAAAAATTTCATGAATATAACGAGGAATATTTTTATTTTCTTTGCTATAATAAGCACTATCTAAAAAGACCTTTCTATCTTCTAGGACTTTCAATAGTTTATTTAATTGCATAGGGTGTAATTCTCCAATTTCATCAATAAAAAGTATTCCTCCATGGGCTTTTGTTACAGCCCCTGGTTTTGGTTGAGGAATACCGGCCTGACCCATTGCACCTGCTCCTTGATAAATAGGATCATGGACTGAGCCAATTAAAGGATCAGCAATACTTCTTTCATCAAAACGGGCTATAGTTGCATCAAGTTCAATAAAATTAGCATTACTTTTAAAGGGAGATAATTCATTTTTTTTAGCTTTTTTTAATATAAGTCGAGCAGCAGCAGTTTTTCCAACACCTGGAGGACCATATAATATTACATGTTGTGGATTGGGTCCACATAAAGCTGCAGTCAAGGCATTTAAACCTTCTTTTTGACCTATTATATCTGAAAAAGAACTCGGTCTTGTTTTTTCAGCTAAAGGTTTAGTTAAAGAAATTCTTTTCATAGCCTCTAATTTTTGCATCTCTTTTTTTGATTCTTTTAAAACAGTATTTTTACTTCCTTTTTGCTTTTTTAACAAATTCCAAAAATATAAACCAATCACAATTGCAAAAAAGAATTGAATAATATTCATAACACTAAGAGCATAATTCATTATCTCTTCCCCCTAAATTAATTTACAATTATTATAACCTTAATTTTATAGTTTAATGTATGTGGGAAGAGAATATTCTATAGCAAGAAAAGGGATAATAATACCAATTTGGTATTATTATCCCCTAGACTATACTTTTTATTTTGTTTATTACTAAGCAGATTCTTCTTTTTCATCTATTCTAATTATTTCAGGTTCTGCATCTTCTTCAATAACTTCTTTAGTTATTATACATTTAGTTATATTATTATCAGAAGGAAGATCATACATTATATCTAAAATAGAATCTTCAACAACTGCTCTCAAACCTCTTGCTCCTGTACCTCTAGATAATGATTTATCAGAAATAGATTTTAAAGCTTCTTCAGTAAATTCTAATTCTACATCATCCATTTCAAAGAATTTCTTATATTGCTTTACAAGAGCATTTCTAGGTTCAGTTAATATTTTAACTAAATCTTCAACTTCAAGTTGATCTAAGGTTGCAAGTATAGGCATTCTTCCAATAAACTCAGGGATTAAACCATAGTGTAATAAATCTTGTGGAAGAATATGTTTTAAGGTGTCACCAATATTTTTACTTTCTTCTTTAGTTTTTATATCAGCACCAAAGCCCATTACCTTACTATCTAATCTATTTTTTATTACTTTGTCTAGGCCATCAAAAGCTCCACCAGCAATAAAGAGAATATTAGTTGTATCTATTTGAATAAATTCCTGATGAGGATGTTTTCTTCCTCCTTGAGGTGGAACACTTGCAGTTGTTCCTTCAAGTATTTTTAATAAAGCTTGCTGTACACCTTCACCAGAGACATCTCTTGTAATTGATGGATTTTCTGACTTTCTAGCTATTTTGTCTATTTCATCAATATAAATTATACCTTTTTCTGCTTTTTCAATATCATAATCAGCAGATTGTATTAACTTTAATAGAATATTTTCAACATCTTCCCCTACATAACCAGCTTCTGTTAAAGAAGTAGCATCGGTTATAGCAAAGGGAACGTCTAATATTCTAGCTAAAGTTTGAGCCATCAGAGTTTTTCCACAACCAGTTGGCCCTACTAACATAATATTACTTTTTTGTAATTCTACATCATCAATTTTCATATCTGAATTTACTCTTTTATAATGATTATAGACTGCAACTGATAAAGTCTTTTTAGCTCTTTCCTGGCCAATTACATATTGATCTAGAATATCTTTAATCTCTCTAGGTTTTGGTATTGTATCTAAAGTAAATTCTAAGTCATCATTTAATTCTTCTTCTATAATTTCATTACATAATTCTATACATTCATCACAAATGTATACCCCAGGACCAGCTACTAGTTTTCTCACCTGATCTTGAGATTTACCACAAAATGAGCATTTTAATTGCCCTTTTTCATCACCAAACTTAAACATTATATCACCTCTTAAAAAGAGTTACTCCTTATTTTCTTTTTTTTCCTGGAGTTCATTACGAGAAATAACTTCATCTATTATACCATATTCAACTGCTTCCTCTGCAGTCATAAAATAATCTTTTTCTACATCCTCAGCAATCTTTTCTTTTGACTGCCCAGTATGTCTACTGAGAATTTCATTTAAGGTTTCTCTAATTCTCATTAACTCTTTGATATGAATTTCAGCTTCTGTAGCTTTACCCTGTACACCACCAGCAGGCTGGTGAATCATAACTCTAGAATAAGGTAATCCATATCTTTTTCCTTCAGTTCCAGAGGCTAAAAGCAATGCACCTGCACTTGCTGCCTGCCCCATACCAATTGTTACAACATCAGGTTTTATATACTGAATAGTATCATACATGGCCAAAGCAGCTGTTACTGAGCCACCTGGACTATTAATATAAAGGTAAATATCTTTATCTGGATCATCAGCTTCTAAGAATAAAAGCTGTGCAATTACTAAATTAGCAACTTGATCAGTTACTTGAGTTCCTAAAAAAACTATTCTATCTTTAAGAAGTCTAGAATAAATATCATAGGATCTCTCACCGCGATTAGTTTGCTCTACAACCATTGGTACTAAACCATTCATTGTATCTCCTCCTTAAATTCATTATTCCCTTTTTTTATAAATTTAAACTAACTTAAGTTTTTAATTAGTTATTTTCTTTGAGAAAGTCCAGAGTTTTTTCCATTCTAATATTTTCTTTTATTCCCTCTAATTGTCCCTGCATTTGCATAATTGCTTTAATTTGTTCTACCTCTTGATCATTTTCTTCAGCAATATCTTCAAGTTCTTCTTCAACTCTTTCATCACTTACTTCAATTTCTTCAGCTGCTGCAATTGCTTCTAAAATAAGATTATTTTCTACTCGTTTTTCAGCTGTTTCTCTATTATTTTCTCTCCAGGTATCTTCATCCATACCCATATAACTTAGATATTGATCTACTTCAAGACCCTGACTAGAAATACTTTGACTTAGATTCTGGAACATTCTATCTAATTCATTATCTACCATTTTTTCTGGTACATTTACTTCACAATCTTTTGCTATTTCTTCTAATAATTTATTTTCATATTCTTGCTCTGCTTCCTGCTCTTTTTGTTCTTTAATATCTTCTCTAATACTTTCTTTCCACTCTTCCATTGTATCAAAATCACTTGCTTCTTTAGCAAAGTCATCATCTAATTCAGGTTTTTGCTTTTCTTTAATTTCTTTAACTGTTACTGTAAATACTGCATCCTGACCTGCAAGGTCTTCAGCATTATAATCTTCAGGGAAAGTAACTTCAACCTCAGTTTCTTCACCCACTTTTACACCAATTAATTGTTCTTCAAAACCTGGAATAAAAGTATCTGAACCAATTTCTAGACTATATTCTTCACCACTTCCACCTTCGAAAGGTTCTCCATCTATTTTACCTTCAAAATCAATAATAGCAAAATCTCCATCTTCAACTTCTTCTTTATCTACACTCATTAACTGACTGTGATGATCTCTAGTATGCTCAATTC
>JBNJDL010000070.1:0-10583 GCA_051744825.1 Bacillota bacterium
CCTAGTTTAATAAAGGTAGGACCTAATTCTTCTAAAACTGTTCTTAATCTTTTAGCCATATTTTTTTTATTTAAATTTTTATCATGAGACTTAAATCTTTTTTTGAAAGGAAGATATTTTTTTAAATCTAAAATTTCTACTAAAAAACCAAAACCATTTTTTAATAAAATTTGAGCTATTTCTCTATATCTTTTAAAATGTTTATAACTTTTAGCTAAATTAATATACATTCTTTTCTCCTTTCAAAATAAAATATTCCCAAAAGAAATATAACCCCCATAAAGGGGATTATATCTAATTTAAATATTAATTTTTTTAGTTTTAATTTTTGGCCATTTTCTTTGTCCAGGTTATTAACAAAGGACTGGCAACAAATATTGAAGAATAAGTACCAGCGAACATACCTATAAAAAGAGCTAACATGAAAGTCTGTAATGATGCTCCTCCAAAGAAATAAATTGCAAGAATCGTAATTAAAGTTGTCATTGAAGTATTAATTGATCTTGGTAAAGTATCAACAACAGCAGTATTAGCCTTTTCTTCAAATGGCTTTTTGCGCATCATCTTCATATTTTCTCTTATTCTATCAAAAATAACTATAGTATCATTAATTGAATAACCAATTATTGTTAATAATGCTGCTACAAAAGCTGTATTAATTTCCTTTTGTATTATAGCAAAAAAGCCTATAACAATTGCTACATCATGTAAAAGTGTAAAAATAGCTACAATTGCAAATCGAAACTCAAATCTCATACTAATATAGGCTACTATAGCCAAAGAAGCAATTATAATGGCAAAAATGGAATTTCTTCTTAATTCCTGTCCAATTAAAGGCCCAACCATATCACTTCTTAACATTTCTGTTGAGGAAAATTTATCTATAAGCAATTCTTGTATAGCAGTTATTTGTTCTGAATTCAACTCACTTGCTTTGATAATCACACCAGGTTTACTATCTATCTCTGTTTGTTGTAATTGAGGGTCTAGTGAAAAATCTAATTCTTCTAAGGTATTGCGGATTTCCTGATTACTTATTTCTTCATCAAAAGTAAACTCAAGAATAGTACCTCCAGTAAAATCTATTCCAAAATTCAAACCATTAAATAGCAGAAAAGAAAATCCTACTATAATAACAATTAGTGAAATCATATACCATATTTTTCTTTTACCCATTATATCCATCTTTATTGTCCTCCTCTTACGCCAAATGCTTTATCACTTTTTAAAAGACCAGTATTAGTAAATAAATCAATAATATTTTTAGTTACAAAAAATGCTGTAAACATACTCACTGCAACCCCTATACCTAAGGTTACTGCAAAACCTCTTACAGTTCCACTAGTAAAATAGGCCAAAATTAAGGCTGTAATAATTGTTGTAACATTGGCATCTAAGATTGTGGTGTAAGCTCTCTTGAATCCAGCATCAATAGATGAGCGTAAGGTTTTTCCACTTTTTATTTCATCTTTTATTCTTTCAAAAATAATAATATTAGCATCAACAGCCATACCTATTGATAAAATCAACCCTGCAATACCAGGTAAAGTTAAAGTAGCTTGAAGTCCCGCCATTGTACCCAATAATAATAGGCCATATATGGCTAAAATAACAGCTGCTAAAACTCCAGGGAATCTATAATAAAATACCATGTAAATACCAACGATTAAAAGTCCTATCAAACCAGCAGTTATACTTTGATCAATGGCTAATTCACCTAAAGTAGGACCAACAGTACTTCTAGCTATTACTTCAACTGGAACAGGCAAAGCACCTTCCCTAATTAATATTGCATCTTCTCTAGCATCTTCTACACTATCATATCCAGTAATTTGTCCCCCACTGCCAGAAATAACACTTTGAACAGTTGGATTTGTCAAACGTTCATCATCAAGATATATACCCATTTTTTGTCCTAATAATTGTCTAGTTACTTTTTCAAATTCATCTTCACCTTCACTAGTTAATTTAAATGATACTACTGGTCTTCCATATTGGTCATGATTAGCTTCAGCATCATTAATTACATCTCCAGTCATTACTACATCACCATTAGGATCTCTAAAAGTTAACATAGCAGTTCTACCAATAGTTTCAATTGCTTCATTTGGATCATCTACTGCTGGTAGTTCTACTATAACCCTTGAATCACCTTGACGTTGAATAACTGGCTCAGTTAATCCTAATTGATTAACTCTTCGTTCAATAATATTAATAATACCACTCATTACATCATCATTAATTTCTCTTCCCTCAGTAGGTTGAGCCTGTAGTACTATATGTGCTCCACCTTGTAAATCAAGACCTAAATTAATGTTATAATATGAAAAAAGAAAATAAGCAAATCCTATAATTGCTATAATAAATACTAATTTCAATATTTTTTTCTGTTTATACCTCATTATTTATAAGCCTCCTAACTTCCTTTAAACAAATACTAAATAATTAATTTTAATCTATATCATATTCATAACTATCTACAACTCTCATTTTATCAAGTGGCCAATAAGTCCAAAAAGCTTTCCCTGATATCGAATCATAATCAACAAAACCTACTAATGATGAAATACGACTATCTGCACTATGATTACGATTATCTCCCATTACAAAAACACTGTTTTCTGGAACTTCTACAGGGGAATGATCTGAATTCATAGCTTCATTTATGTACTCTTCTTTAATAGGCTCCCCATCAATATATGTTTGACCATCTTTGATTTCTATCGTTTCTCCTGGTAAAGCTATAACTCTTTTTATATATTTTTTCTCAGGGGCCCCACGAGGAGAAAAAACAACTATATCTCCTCGTTCAGGTGGATGGAAACGATAGATAAACTTATTAATAAATAATCTTTCACCATCATGTAAAGTAGGTTCCATAGATCGTCCATCAACTACAAAAGATTGTGCTACAAATGTTATTATTAAAAATGCTAAAACTGCAGCAATAAGAATTGATTGTATAAACTCTTTTATATCTATATTACCCAAAATCTTTTCCCCCTACCTTGATAAACAAAAGCTTAAAAGCTTTGTTTATATTTTACTCATCCTTTTCTTTATTTGTCTCTTCATTTTTCTTTTCTTCGATTTCTTTTTTATCATTTTTACTATCATCTTTTTTCTTATCTTCAGGTTGATTTTCTTCATCTATTCTTCCTACAGAATTTTTAACTAAATCAATATCAACATTCGAAGATATCCTAAGTCTTATATTATTATCCTTAATATTAACAATTTTACCTCTAATTCCACCTATAGTAACAACTCTGTCACCTATTTCTAAATTATCTAACATTTCATCATGCTCTTTTTGTTGTTTTCTTTGTGGTCTAATTAAGAAAAACCAAAGAACACCAAAAATTATAACCCACATTAAAACTGTCATAAATCCTTGACTCATTTTATAATCCTCCTTTAATTTTTTAATAGTCCTTCTTTCTATTTATTCAACAATCAAGATAATATTTCCTGCCTAAACTATTAAGAAAAATATTAAAATTACATTAATCTTTGTATTTTGAATAAAATTCTTTTCTAAAACTATTAAAATTATTATTTTTAATGGCTTCTTTTAAATCTCTCATTAAATTTAAAAGAAAATATAAATTATGATAAGTATTTAATCTCATTCCCAAAATTTCTTTTCTTTTCATCAAATGACGAATATAGGCTCTTGAATAATTTTGACAGACATAACAGTCACAATCTTTATCAATAGCTTCAAATTGATCTTTGAATTGGGCATTTCTAATAGTAATCTTACCTCTACTAGTAAAAACTTGACCATGACGAGCAATTCTAGTAGGTAATACACAATCAAACATATCTATTCCATACTTAACTCCTTCAATCAAATCTTCTGGAGTTCCAACTCCCATTAAATATCGAGGCTTATTATCAGGTAATAATGGTGTAGTGTGATCTAAAATTTTATACATTTCTTCTTTTGGCTCTCCAACACTTAATCCCCCAAGTGAATACCCTGGAAAATCTAGCTCTGTCATAGCTTCTACACTGCGTTTTCTTAATTTTTCATAAACTCCACCCTGAATAATTCCAAAAAGTGCCTGTTCTGGAGCATTAATTTTTTCTTTTTCTTTTTTACATCTTTTTGCCCATCTAATAGTTCTTTCAAGAGATTCTGCTACATAATCATATTCACTAGGATAGGGTGGACATTCATCAAAAGCCATAATTATATCTGCACCTAATTTGTTTTGAATTTGTATAGCTTTTTCAGGTGATATAAAATGCTTTGAGCCATCTAAATGTGACTGAAAATAAACTCCTTCTTCTTTAATTTCTCTCAAATCTGAAAGACTAAAAACTTGAAAACCTCCACTATCTGTTAGTATCGGCTTATTCCAGTTCATAAATTCATGTAAACCTCCAGCCTGAGAAATCAAATCTTCGCCAGGTCTTAAATATAAATGATAAGTATTTGATAAAATAATTTCAGAACCTATTTCTTTAAGCTCATCTGGAGTCATAGCTTTTACTGTTGCCTGAGTTCCAACAGGCATAAAAATAGGGGTTTCAATTTTTCCATGAGGAGTATTTAATATTCCATGTCTAGCTTTAGTATTATTATCTTCTTCTATTAAATTAAAGTTAAAATTCATTTTCTCATCCTTTCTTAATATATATACATAGCATCACCTAAACTGTAAAATCTATATTCCTCTTCTATAGCTTTATTATAAGCATTCAATATTTTTTCTTTGCCTGCAAAAGCACTAACTAGCATTAATAAGGTAGACTGTGGTAAATGAAAATTAGTAATTAATGCATCAACAGCATTAAAATTATAGCCTGGATAAATAAATATATCAGTCCATCCTTTACTAGCGACTATTTCTCCATCATTTTGATTTGCAATTGATTCAAGGGTTCTAGTAACAGTAGTTCCAACAGCTATCACTCTTCCGCCTTTTTCTTTAGTTTTTTTTATTTTTTCTGCAACTTTTTCATTTAATTCAAAATATTCGGAGTGCATATTATGATCTTCAACATTTTCAGTTCTCACCGGTCGAAATGTTCCCAGGCCAACATGCAAAGTAATGTAGTCTACACTTACTCCTTTATTTTTCAATTCATCTATTAACTCTTCTGTAAAATGAAGTCCAGCAGTTGGAGCAGCTGCAGAACCTTTCTTTTTGGCATAAACAGTTTGATAACGAGCTGGATTATCTAATTTTTCATTAATATACGGTGGTAAAGGCATTTCACCTAATTTTTCAATTATTTTAGAAAACTCACCTTTATAAGTAAATTCCATTATTCTTCCACCAAAATCTGTATATTCAACTGCTTCACCAATTAATTTATCATTACCAAAAGATACTTTTACACCTTTTTTTACTCTTTTTCCTGGACGAACTAAAACTTCCCATTTTCCTTCTGATATTTCATTTAATAACAATATCTCTATCTCAGTTCCAGTAGGTATTTTTTCACCATATAAACGCGCAGGAATAACCTGGCTATTATTAAAAATTATCATATCATCTTCATTAATATAATTTATAATATTTTTAAAAATAATTTCATTTATTTCCCCTGTATCTTTATTCAAACACATTAACTTTGATTCATCTCTATTTTCAACAGGCTTTTGAGCAATTAATTCTTCTGGTAAATCGTAATCAAATTCTTCAACTTTCATCTAATCCCTCCAAAAATTATTCATTAAATAATTGTTCTTGTTTCTTTTTTTTATTTTTAATTTTCAAATGTTCATAAGCTGCATTAGTTGCAACTCTACCTCTTGGAGTTCTTTCAATAAAGCCAATTTGTAATAAATAAGGCTCATAAACATCTTCAATAGTTTCTCTTTCTTCACTAAGAGATGCTGCCATAGTTTTTAAACCAACAGGTCCACCATCAAATTTTTTAATAATTGTTTTTAATAATCTATGATCAAAATTATCTAAACCCATTTCATCAATTTCAAGCAAATTTAGGGCTTTATTAACTACTTCTGTATTAATTACTCCATCTGCCTTTACTTGGGCAAAATCTCTAACTCTTTTTAATAAACGATTACTAATTCTTGGAGTTCCTCTAGATCTTTTAGCTATTTCAACTGCTCCCTTTTTATTTATTTCAATATTTAATATTCTAGCAGAGCGTTTTATAATTGAGGTAAGCTCTTTCTCATTATAAAATTGCAGTCTATTAATAACACCAAATCTATCACGCAAAGGGGAGCTTAAAAGACCTGCTCTAGTTGTAGCACCAACTAATGTAAAAGAAGCCAAATCTAATCTAACTGATCGTGCACTTGGACCTTTCCCGATCATAATATCTAATGAATAGTCTTCCATAGCAGGATAAAGAACTTCCTCAACCATTTTATTTAAACGATGTATTTCATCTATAAATAATACATCATTTTTTTGTAAATTTGTTAAAATTGAAGCTAAATCTCCTGGTCTTTCAATAGCTGGTCCAGATGTTGTATGAATATTAACATTTAACTCATTAGCTATAATATTAGCTAAAGTAGTTTTACCTAAACCAGGAGGGCCATAAAGTAAAACATGATCAAGTGCTTCTCCTCTTTTTTTGGCAGCTTTAACAAAAATATTCAATTTCTTTTTTACCTTTGATTGTCCAACATAATATTTCAATTTTTCTGGACGGAGAGCATTATCTAGTTCATTTTCTTCTTCTTTTTGCTCAGGAGTTACTATTCTTTTTTCATCTTCCATTTAAAAACTCTCCTTCCCCAAAGTACTCAAAACCTTTTTTATTTTATCTTCTAAAATCTCATTTTCTTCAAAATCTAAATTTTTCAATGCATTATCTATTTCTTTACCAGAATAACCTAAACTTAATAAAGCATCATATAATTCATCATTATCTTTGACTTCAGCACTTTTTTCAATATCAATATTTTTAGCTAAATCATCTACTTTGCTCTTAAGTTCTAAAATTAAACGTTGAGCTGTTTTTTGTCCAATTCCTTTTACTTCTTTTAACAGAGAAATATTTTCACTTAAAACTGCGTTAATAAAACTATCATAGCTAAGATTAGCTAAAATATTAATTGCAGCTTTAGGTCCAATTCTAGAAACAGACAATAAAATTTCAAATAATTGTCTTTCTTCAATATTCTTAAAACCATATAAGGAAATTTTATCTTCTCTAACATAAGTATAAATATAAAGAAACACCTTTTTACCTTCAGGAGGGAAATCACTTAAATCAGCAACTTCAACTAGATAACCGACTCCATTAACATTAACTATTATTTCATTTTCTATTTTTAATTTTACTTTACCTTCAAGGCTAGCAATCATAATTGATCACCCCATCTTTGCTTGGCAACAACACTATGACCATGACAAATTGCTACAGCTAAAGCATCTGCTGCATCATCTGGTTTAGGAATCTCTTCAAGTCCTAATAAAGCTTTTACCATTTGCTGTACCTGCATTTTACTTGCTCTTCCATATCCAACCACTGCCTGTTTTATTTGAAGCGGAGTATATTCATCAACTTCTAAATTAGCCTGAGCTCCAGTTAATAAAATCACACCTCTTGCTTGACCAACTTTAATTGCTGTTTTAACATTTTTATTAAAAAACAATTCTTCAACAGCCATATGTTTAGGAGAATATCTTTCAATTAAGTTATTTAATTCATTATATATTTTTTTTAGTCTATTTACATTTTTCATTGAAGCTGCAGTAGTAATAGTTCCATAATCAATTTTTTTAAACGAATTAGCATTTTTTTCAACTACTGCATAACCCAAAGTAGCCAACCCTGGATCAATACCAAGGATTTTCAAATTTATCACCTCATTAACTATAAAACATCAGTTATTATTTATCTATTTTAATAAAATTTATTAGTCTTCATTAATACTTTTTAAACTTTCTAAAATAGTCAATAATTCTTCATCAGATTTAGCAATAATTCCATTTTTTAAGATTTCTATTTCTTTTTCAGCTAATTTATCGATTTTTATCTCAGTTAATTGTTTTAAATTTTTACACTCTCGATCATAAAAAATAGCTATTTTCTTATCTTTTATAGTTATACAATATTCTTTTTTAGGAGCATCAATTTTATTAATATTTTTTAGAACTAATAAATCTCCTGGTTGATATTTTTCAATTTCCCAATCTTCTAAAATATCCTCTAATTCTTCTATTTCCAAACCAATAAATGATTCTGGCATTGAAGTTAATAATTCTTTTCTACTTCCATCACTATATGCTAAATTAAGTTCTAAAGGTGTTTTACTAGAAATTTTATCTTTCTTTAGAACACTAAATATTGTCATATTACTTTTTTTATAATTTTTTGCATTTTCAGTTGCATTAGAAAATAATTCATTAATTTCAGGAGAAAGACTAGATAATTTTAAATCACTATGATATTTCAAATTAGAATTATTAGTAAATAAAAAACTATATAATAAAATTATAAACACTATAACTCCTGCAAATAAAAAAATAACTTTTCTTTTGTTTTTAAGCAAAGAATTCACCTCTGTATATTTGTTAAACTTTAATCATAGTATTCCAAATAAATTAACAAATATACAAAAGACACTGAAAAAATCAGTGTCTTTCAGTGAAATTAATCATCCTGATCTGCGATTTCTTCCATTATATCATCAGGTATATCAAAGTTAGCATATATTTCTTGAACATCATCATGATCTTCTAACTCATCCATTAATTTTAACATTTTCTTAGCATCACTTTTGTCAAGCTTTACTTCATTATTTGGAATCATCGCTATATCTGAAGAGTTAAAATCAAAGCCTTTCTTTTCTAAGTTTTCTTTAACTTGCTCATATTCTTTTGGATCAGAATAAATTGTAACAGTATTACCTTCTACTCTAACATCTTCAGCACCAGCTTCTAATGCTTCTAACATTAATTCATCTTCTGTTAAATCAGTTGAATCTAAATCTAAAATAAATTGCCCTTTGCGATCAAACATCCAGGCAACACAACCAGACTGACCTAAGTTTCCACCTCTTTCAGATAACAAATGTCTTAATTCAGAGGCTGTTCTATTACGATTGTCACTCATTATTTCAAGATATAAAGCTACACCACCTGGGCCATAACCTTCATAAACAAATTCCTCATAATCAACACCTTCTAAATTACCTGTACCTCTTTTTATGGCCCTTTCAATATTTTCATTTGGCATATTATTATCTCTTGCCTTATCTATAGCCATCCGTAAATCAGGATTTTTTTCAGGATCACCGCCACCTTCACGAGCAGCTACAGCAATTTTTTTACTTAATTTTGAAAATAATTTAGCTCTTTTTTTATCTTCTTTCTTCTTTTTATGTTTTATATTAGCCCATTTAGAATGTCCAGCCATATAAATAACCTCCTTACACTATAATCCATTATTCATTTTATCATAGAAGTATTAGCTTTTCAATAATTGTGCACCATTAAAAAAGTCATGGTAAGTTAACTTACCATGACTTAATAATTAAGCATTTCTTAAATCTTTTATTAACTTTTCTAATTTCAATTTAGAACTCTCATCCCAATTTTCTAAAAAATTTTTTATTTTTCTTTCTTCTTCATCTGTAAAATTATAATTCTCATAATTTTCCGGTTCTATCTCTTTCAAAACATTAATTGCTTTTTTTATTGGATATTGAACTTTATAATAAATCTTATCAGTCAATATTCTCACCTTCTTTTTGAATTATTGTAGACTCTAATCTTGGTATACCCTCACTCTCCAAAAATCGTAAATATCCTTCTAAAGTGATAATGCGATTATCTAAAACCCTTTTGCTAAAATTAATCTCTTCTAAAGTAATTTTGCTAACTTTTTCTAAAGCCGCCTCTAAATTATCTATTGCATTAACAATTTCCGCAGCTGTTATATTTTTTGACATTTTAACACCTCGTTTTTTTTCTTATTTATAGTATAATATTTTTTTGCAAAAATAATACAAAAATAAAAAAAATTAAATTTTAAAAATTAAAAATCAATGTCGATATCAGTAGAAAAATGTCGTCTAATCAATAAAATTTTTAATATATGTAAAAGATTATAAGTTGGCCTGTAAGCCGAGTTCTGTCATTGATGATCATCTATCTGCAGTATTAGTTTCCTAATACCTCAAGCGTCCTTACCCGGAGACGAGACGGGCCGTCTTGAAGTCTCCCTATTTGGACTTACTCCAGGTGGGGTTTACCTAGCTATTCAGTTACCTGAACACTGGTGAGCTCTTACCTCACCTTTTCACCCTTACCATAATGGCGGTATATTTCTGTGGCACTTTCCTGGGAGTCACCTCCACTGGGAGTTACCCAGCACCCTGCCCTATGGAGCTCGGACTTTCCTCATTTGTTAAACAAATGCGATCATCTGGCCAACTTATAATCCGACAAAATTCATCATTATTTAGTATACCATTGAACAACTAGAACTGTCAAATATATTTCCAGGGATTACTATTAATTGATGATTTTAAAAATTCAACATTATAATTTTTTTCTATAGCTTTTTTATTTAAAAAGTCAAAAAGTAAATCTTTTACAATTGATTCAGTACCATAATGCCCGGCATCAATTAAA
>JBNJDL010000071.1:0-10337 GCA_051744825.1 Bacillota bacterium
GTTTCTGCCTGTGATAAAAATGCAACATATATCCATCAGAATAATCCAGTAATTGAAGACCTTTATAAAAGGCATGGTAAGGATATTAATTTTATGGGAGTAATTATTACTAATGAAAATGTTACTCTTGGTGATAAAGAACGCTCTTCTAATTATGTAGCAAAATTAGCTGAGCAGATGGGTATTGAAGCAGCTATAGTTTCTGAAGAAGGTTTTGGAAATCCAGATGCTGATTTGATTATGAATTGTAATAAGCTTGAAGAAAAAGGAATTAAAACTGTTCTTATAACAGATGAATTTGCAGGTAGAGATGGAGCTTCTCAATCTCTTGCTGATGCTACTCCAAATGCAGATGCAGTTGTTACTGCAGGTAATGCTAATATGACAATTACTCTTCCAGCTATGGATAAAGTGATAGGACATCAAAAATTTGCTGATGTTATAGCTGGTGGATTTGACGGAAGCTTAAATAACGATGGTAGTATCACTGTTGAAATTCAGGCTATTACAGGTTCAACAAATGAACTTGGATTTAATAAATTAACAGCTAGAGGATATTAATAAAAAATATACGGAGGTGGCTTAAATGTTTGAAGGAAAAAAAGTAGCAATCCTTGGGGACCGTGATGGTATTCCCGGTCCAGCAATCAAGGAATGTATTGAAACTACAGATGCTGAAGTAGTTTTTACAACAACTGAATGTTTCGTCTGAACAAGCGCAGGAGCTATGGATCTGGAAAATCAAGCCAGAATTAAGGAATTAGCCGAGGAACATGGAGAAGAAAATCTTATGGTAATTCTCGGTGGTGCTGAAGCTGAAGCTTCAGGTCTGGCATGTGAAACCGTAACAAACGGTGACCCAACTTTTGCAGGTCCATTGGCTGGAGTCCAGTTAGGACTCGCGTGTTATCATGTAGTAGAGCCAGAAGTAAAGTCAGAAATTGACGAAGACGTTTATGAAGAACAAATTAGTATGATGGAAATGGTGCTAGAAGTAGATGAAATTGTAGAAGAAGTAAAAAAATATCGTGAAATGTATTCTGAGCATGCTTAAATAAATTAGTCCCAGATAAGGGGGTGGAGTAATGGATAAAAAGCTACGTATTGTTCATTATATAAATCAATTTTTTGGACAAATCGGTGGTGAAGAAAAAGCAGATATTCCTCCAAAGATAAAAGAAGGTCCAGTAGGACCGGGAAATGCAATTAATAATGCTCTTGGTGATGATGCTGAAATTGTAAAGACAATTATCTGTGGAGATACTTATTTTAATGAAAATACTGAAAGTGCTATTAGTGAAATAAAAAAAGCACTTGAAGCTGAAAAACCTGATTTAATTGTTGCAGGTCCTGCTTTTAATGCTGGTCGCTATGGTATGGCCTGTGGTGGAGTTGCTGAACTAGCAGATATTGAATTTAATATTCCTGTTATTTCAGGGTTATATCCTGAAAATCCAGGTTATGATATGTATAAAAATCATGCCTATTTTATAGAAACTAGTAATTCAGCTGCTGGTATGAGAGATGCAATACCTAATATGGTAAAACTTATAAAAAGCTATATAGAAAAAGATGGAGAACTTGGTCGACCAGATGAGGAAGGCTATATGCCTCGTAATATTCGTGTTAACGAATTTGTAGAAACACGAGGATCAAAAAGAGCTGTGGATATGCTTCTCAAAAAAATAAATGATGAAGATTTTGAGAGTGAATATCCAATGCCTGATTTTGATAGAGTAGATCCAGAAGATCCTATTGAAAATATGGCAGATATTAAAGTTGCCTTAGTTACTTCAGGAGGAATAGTTCCAAAAGGTAACCCAGATCACATTGAATCTTCAAGTGCTTCTAAATATGGTGAATATGATATTTCAGAGTATAAAGATTTAACTGTTGATTGCCATGAAACTGCACATGGTGGTTATGATCCTGTTTATGCAAATGAAGATCCAGATCGGGTATTACCAGTTGATGTAATGCGTGATTTAGAAAAAGAAGGTATAATTGGTGAATTGCATAATAAATTTTATTCAACTGTTGGTAATGGAACTTCTGTTGCCAATGCAAAGGCTTATGCACAAGAAATTGCTGAAAAACTATTAGGTGATGGTGTTCAGGCAGTAATACTTACCTCTACCTGAGGTACCTGTACACGTTGCGGTGCAACAATGGTGAAAGAAATTGAAAGAGCCGGTTTACCTGTAGTTCATGTGGCAACTGTTGTTCCTATTTCTAAAACTGTAGGTGCTAATAGAATAGTTCCAGCAATAGCTATTCCACACCCACTTGGAAATCCTGATTTAGATAAAGATAAAGAAAAGAAAGTAAGAAGAAAAATTGTGGAAAAATCTCTTAAAGCTTTAGAAACAGAGATTGAGGAGCAAACAGTTTTTGAAGATGAATAATTAATTAAAAAAGGAGGCTGTGATTTTACAGTCTCCTCTTATCATTATATTTTATATTCTTGAAATATTTTATGGAGGTGTAGTTTATATGAATTATCCAGTAATTAAGGGCTCAAGTTATATTTTAGTTCATGCTCCTAATACTTTAAAAGAAGCAGGTTCAACTCAGACTACAACTAGAGCTCAAAATCCAGATGATGATTATTTAAAATCAATTGATGATCACTTGCGTAGCTTTGATGAGGTGGTACAATATGCTCCAAATCAAAGTTATATTGGAAATATAGTTCCTGATGAATTAAATGAAATAAATAAACCATGGTATGATAAGGAAAACTTTGCAGCTAATGAGCGTTTTGGTAGTTTAGGAGAAATAATGCCTGAAGATGAGTTTTATGCTTTAGTTAAGCATGTTGATACTTTTGATTTAGTAAAACTTAGTCCAGAATATACTGAAAAAGCTACTAAGCTTATTGATGATCATCCTATTTTAAGTGAAATGAATATTAATCTTGGAGAGGGTGAAGATTTAGAGGAAATTAATTCTTTAGTTGAAGCACATAAAGCAGTTCCTCTCAAATTAGATGGAGATATAGTGGGTTGTATTAAACAGGCCCATGATAGTGATGTTAATTTAAATGCACACACTATTTTTGAAAATTTGATGGGTAAAGCTTCTGCTGTTTTAGCACTAAAAAATCTTGAGAAAAAACATAATATTGATATGGCTGATGTTGATTATATTCTTGAGTGTTCTGAAGAAGCATGTGGAGATATTAATCAACGTGGTGGTGGAAACTTTGCTAAAGCTATTGGAGAAATGGCCGGTTGTGTAAATGCTACTGGATCTGATGTTAGAAGTTTTTGTGCAGCTCCAGCTCATGCTTTGGTAAATGCTTCTGCTTTAGTAAAATCAGGTGTTTATGAGAATGTTGTTGTTTTAGCTGGAGGTTCTGTAGCTAAATTAGGAATGAATGGAAAAGACCATGTAAAAAATGATATGCCTATAATGGAAGATACTTTAGGAGGATTTGCAGTTTTAGTTTCTAAAAATGATGGAAAAAATCCAATAATTAGAACAGATATAGTTGGACGACATCGTATTGGTACTGGTTCATCACCTCAAGCTGTAATATCATCATTAGTTACTGATCCGTTAGATGATAATGACCTTGGAATTACTGATATTGATAAATATTCTGTAGAAATGCAAAATCCTGAAATAACTAAGCCTGCTGGTGCAGGAGATGTACCACAATCTAATTATAAAATGATTGCTGCTCTTGGAGTAAAAAGAGGAGATTTAGAAAAAAAGGATCTTATGAATTTTGTTAATGAGCACGGTATGCCAGGATTTGCTCCAACTCAAGGACACATTCCTTCAGGAGTTCCGTTTGTAGGCCATGCTCGCAAATTAATTTCAGAGGGCAAAATTAATAGATCAATGATTATCGGTAAAGGAAGTCTTTTCTTAGGTAGAATGACTAATTTATTTGATGGTGTTTCTTTTGTAATTGAAAAAAATAGTGGAGAAGTAGAAAATAAAGATGAAAAAATAGATGATGAAGAAATTAAAACAATGATTGCTAAAGCTATGCGCAACATGGCTGAAGAATTAACTGCTGAATAATTACTTGTTTAAAGTGAGGTGAAAATATGGCTAACTCAACTCAAAAAAGAGTTGCAAATGTTTTTAAAGAGCTTGCTGATTCAATTGAAAGTGGAGAATTTGGCTCTAAACCTAGAATTGGATTGACTACTTTAGATAGTGAACATGGAGTTGAAGAATTAGTTTATGGAGCAGAATTGGCAATAGAAAAATATTCTGATATTGAAGTAGTATTAATAGGAGAAAAGATAGATACTGAGCTAGAACTAATTGAAGCTTCAACTCTTGAAGAAGCTCATGATAAAATGGATGAAATGTTGGAAAATGATGAACTAGATGGCGCTGTTACCCTTCATTATAGTTTTCCTTTAGGAGTTTCTACAGTAGGGAAAGTAAAAACTCCAGCTATTGGAAAAGATATGTATTTGGCAACAACAACTGGAACTTCTGCAACACAACGGGTATCTTCAATGGTGAAAAATGCTATTTATGGTATAGCTACAGCTAAAGCTCTTGGTGATAATAATCCTTCTTTAGGTATTTTAAATATAGAAGGTGCTAGATTAGTAGAACAAAAATTGCGTCAACTTAATGATAACGGTTTTAACATTGATTTTGCTCAATCAGCAAGGGCAGATGGCGGAGTTGTTATGCGCGGAAATGATTTGTTGAAAGGTACTCCAGATATTATGGTGACTGATACTCTTACTGGTAATATGTTAATGAAAATGTTTTCTGCTTTTACCACTGGCGGCGGTTATGAAGCAAGTGGTTTTGGCTATGGACCTGGGGTTGGGGAAGATTATGATAAGTTAATCTGTATTATTTCTCGTGCTTCTGGTGCTCCAGTAGTAGCTAATGCAATAAAATATGCAGCAATGGCTTCTAAAGGAAATTTGAATAATAAAATTGAAGAAGAAATGAAAAAAGCTAAAAAGGCAGGTTTAGAAAATATCTTAAGTGAAATTGAAAATGAAAATGATAAAAAAGGAAATGCTGAAGAAGTAAAAGCTCCACCTGCTAAAACGACTGGTGAAGAAATTCCAGGAGTAGATATTTTGACTATAGATGATGCCAAAAATTCTCTTTGGAAAGAAGGAATTTATGCTGAAACTGGAATGGGTTGTACTGGCCCTGTAATATTAGTAGCAGAAGAAGATTATGAAAAAGCAAGAGAAATTTTAATAAAAGGTGATTTTATTACTGATAATGGTTCAGGTGGTACTTGCTAAAAATTAATTAAAAAATCAAATAATTATGTTAAATATATGAGGCAGGGCATTTCCCATGCCTCTTTCTTTTATTTGTAGTGATCTATTTTTTTTGATAGAATATAATAAAGTGTTAATTAGGATGGTGAAATTAGTATGAAAGAAAAACTATTGAGAAAAATACCTTCAGTTAATGATATTTTAGATTTTGAAAAGACAAAAGAATTAATAAGTAATTATTCTCGTTCTTTAGTTCTTGAAGGAATTAGAACGGTAACAGATGAAATAAGAAGTGAAATATTAGCTAGTGAAGAAGAAAAATTAAAAAATTATGAATTAAATAATGAAAAAATATTAAATGAATTACTTAAATTTTTAAAATCCTGGTCTAGGCCAAATTTGGCTCCTGCAGTTAATGCTACAGGAGTAGTAGTCCATACAAATTTAGGACGTTCTATATTATCAGAATCTGCAATTAATTCACTTAATGAAGTGGCTAGAAATTATTCTACTTTAGAAATTGAACGTGAAAGTGGTGAACGTGGTTCTCGTTATGATAATGTTACAGCAATACTTAGAGATTTAACTGGAGCAGAATCAGCTATGGTTGTAAATAACAATGCTGCTGCTGTAATGTTAGCTCTTAATACCATTGCAAAAGGTAAAGAAGTAATTATACCTAGAGGAGAACTTGTAGAGATAGGTGGGTCATTTCGTATACCTGATGTTATGAAAAGAAGTGGAGCTAGCTTAGTTGAAATCGGTGCTACTAACAAGGTGCATATTAGAGACTATGAAGATGCTATTACAGAAAATACAGGTTTATTATTAAAAGTGCATACTAGTAATTATAAAATAGTTGGTTTTACTAAAGGAGTTGAATTAGAAGAATTAGTCAAAAAAGCACATGATTATAATTTACCAGTTATGGATGATTTAGGAAGTGGAATTTTAGTTGATTTAAGCAAAAATGGTTTTAACTATGAGCCTACAGTACAAGAAAGAATTGCTGCTGGAGCAGATGTAGTGACTTTTAGTGGGGATAAACTTCTGGGAGGACCACAAGCTGGAATTATAATTGGTAAAAAAGAATATATAAATAAAATGAAAAATAATCCATTGACCCGAGCTTTAAGAGTGGATAAGTTTACTTTATCTGCTTTAGAAGCGACATTAAAGGAATATAAAGATATAGATAAGGCCAAAAACAATATACCTACTTTACGTATGCTTACAGAAGATGAAAATAAGATTAAAGAAAATGCTGAAAAATTATATAATAAAGTTAAAGCAAAAGATTTAGATAAATATTTTAAAATTAAGGTAGTTGAGGATGTAGCCAAAGTAGGCGGAGGGGCTTTTCCTCTAGAAAAATTAAAAACTTATACTTTACGTATAAAACATAAAAAAATCTCTACTTCAGATTTAAGTTATAAATTAAGAATGAATTATCCTCCAATATTTAGTAGAATAAAAAATGATGAAATAGTTTTAGATTTTAGAACAATAAAAAATGACGATATAGCAATAATAGTTGACGCTCTTAAAGACATAAAGTAAGGAGGTTGACAATGGAAAAAAATTTAATTATTGGAACAGCTGGTCATATTGATCATGGCAAAACTACTTTAATTAAAGCTTTAACTGGTGATGATACTGACCGACTTGAAGAAGAAAAAGAGAGAGGAATATCAATTGAACTTGGATTTAGTGATTTAGAATTTGATAATGGAATGCAATTAGGAATAATAGATGTGCCTGGACATGAAAAATTTATAAAAAATATGCTAGCAGGAGCAGGAGGGGTTGATATAGCTCTTTTAGTAGTTTCAGCTGATGAAGGGGTTATGGCCCAGACTGAAGAACATTTAGCTATACTTGATCTGTTAAATATTAAGAGAGGAATAATTGCTTTAAGCAAAGTGGATAAAGTAGAAAAAGAGTGGCTAGAGTTAGTTAAAGAAGATACTAAGGATAAATTGAAAGGTACTTTTCTAGAAGGTGAAGAAATTGTTGAAGTATCTAGTATAGAAAATATAGGTATTAATAAATTGAAGAAAAAAATTATGGATATTGCTTTAAGTATTGAAGATAAAGACCCAGATGATAATGTATATTATCCTATAGATAGAGTATTTTCTCTTTCTGGCCATGGAACAGTTATTACTGGAACTTTAGTTAGTGGAAAAATTTCTGTGGAAGATAAATTAACTATTTACCCTCAGGAAAAAGAAGTAAGAATTCGTAGTTTACAAGTTCATAATGAAAGTGCTGATGTTGTATATCCAGGTCAAAGAGTTGGAATAAATGTAGCGGGAATAGATAAAAAAGAAATAAATAGAGGCGATGTTCTTGCAACTACAGATAGTTTAGAAAAAACAGATTTTATAGATGGAAGATTAAATATTTTAGAAAATTCTCCAATGATTTTAGAGCATGGAGATAGAATTAGATTTCATATTGGAGCTAGAGAAATTCTTGGAAGAGTTTATATGATTGAAAAAGAAAAAATTCTTCCAGGAGAAAATGCTTTAGTTCAATTTAGATTAGAAGAAGAGATAGTAGCTAGATATAGAGAAAATTTTGTTATAAGACGCTATTCTCCAATGACAACTATTGGTGGAGGAGTAGTTATTGATAATAATCCACCTTATAGAAAAAAATTAGATAAAAAAGCTTTAACCGAATTGAAGATTAAAGAAAAAGGTAGTAAAGAAGATAGAGTGACTTTAGAATTAAAACTTGAAAAAGAAAAACCATTAAATAAAGAAATATTAGCAAAAAATACTAATATTTCATTAAAAAATATTAATGATATTATAGAAATTTTAATAAAAAAGAATAAAATTATTGAGCTTTCTAATGGTAATGAAAAGAGTTATTTACATAAAGAGAATTATGATAAATTAAAAGAAGAAATTTTTGATTTATTAAAAGAATACCATGAAAAATATTCACTACGATTAGGTTTTCCTAAAGAAGAATTGAGAGAAAAAATTTCATTTGTTTTAAATAAAAAAGAGTTTGATCAAATACTGAAAAATTTAGAAATTAAAAATAAAATTAAAATAAGAGAGGCAAAGATTGCTTTAAATAATTTTGAAATTGAATATAATTCTAAACAAAGAAAAATAAAAAATGAACTAATAAAGATTTTTGAAAATAATTTTATGCCTCCAACTATAGATCAATTAAATTCAGAATTAAAATATAATGAAGATGAAATACTAGAAGTATTTAATGTATTAGTTAATAAGGGTTTATTTGTGAAAATTGCTCACAAACTATATTTTCATAAAAATCAAATAGATAAAGCTAAAGAATTATTAATAAATTATTTGAAAGAAAATGAATCTATTGAATTAAGTGAATTTAGAGATTTACTAGAAAGTAGTCGCAAATATGCTCTACCTTTATTAGAGTATTTTGATCAGAAGAAATTTTTAATTCGTGATGGAGATAAAAGAAAATTAAATAAATAATATATAAAAGCCTATTCTTTAAGTGAATAGGCTTTTTTCTAAAATATTATTTTAATAAATCAGGAAGCTTTATATTATAAGATAAATTGTACTATTTTATATATAAAATTAGCTGCTATACCTGCTGTAAGACCACCAATAAAGTGACTGCTTATAGCAGTAGAAATAAGTTTTCGACGATTTAATGCATCCATCATTGCTACATGAGTGCTTAAAAATCCACTCCAACACATCCCCATAGCAGTAAATACTGCAATTTCATTTCCTCCTATTATTCCTTCAGATAAAAATTTTGGAATAAGAGAAAGTGCAGCTCCTACAGCACCTAAAGCAGTAATAGGAAAGGCAATAGATTCGGGATTTTGAAATCCAAAAAGAGGTTTTAAAATTGGTGATAAAAATTCACCTATTTTAGGAAGTAGCCTTACTCCTTCAAAAGCATTACCTTGATAACCAGCCTCAGGTGCGCCAAAGGTGAGAATCATAATTAAAGTACAGATTACAACAACTCCAGGAATAATACTTAAACCGATATCAACTCCTAATTTTCCCCCTTCAAGCATAGCACTTAATGCTTTTTCCATAAAATTTTCATCTGCTTCACTTACTTCCTTTTTATTGAGAAAATTTCTTTCTTCCATATTTTCTAATTTATGTTTATCAAAGTGTTCTTTACTTACAGAACTAATTCCCATTTTTTTTCGTATACGATAATTCATAATTCTAACACTCATTATACTACCAATAATAGCCCCTAGATTACCTATAATAGCTTCAGTCATATAACCTAAACCAGTCATAAAGGTAGTCAATATAAGTCCCATTCCAAAAGCAGTTCCTAAATTACAGAGAGCAGGAATTTCATGTTTTTGAAAATAACCTAGATAACCATCTTCTTTAGCTAAAGAAATAATAGCTGGATTATCAGAAAGATAAGTTGTGATTATCCCAAGAAATGAAACACCTGGAAGATTATAAAGAGGACGTATTAAGGGGGCAAAAATTTTATTTAGTAAGTTTATTAAGCCAAATTCAGTTGCCATTTTGCCAAAAGCACCTGCCAGTACTGCTATAGCCATTATGTAAAAAACAGTATCCATAAGTAATTTGTAGGCAGTTTCCATTAAAGTAGAAAACATATTACCAATTCCCATATGATAGCCTACATAACCAAAAAATAACATAATAAGAGAGATAAAAATTATTGTATCTGAATATTTTTGTCTAAAAGATAAATTATTTCTTTGTCTTTCTATTTTTTCCTGTTCTAGATTATTTTCGATTTTGTTATTCATAATCTACCTCCAATCTTGATATAAAGGGATTTAAAATAAGTGCTTATACTTTGTGAAATATTACTCATATATTATAACTTATATTAAACTAGATTACAATGAAAATAATGAAAAAGAAAACAACGTGAAAGGCTTGAAAAAGCTAAAATAAAATATGGAAAAGAAGTGATTTCATCTTTTACACTACAATAAAGAAAAACCCTCCAGAAATGGAGGGTTAATTTCACTATATTAATAATGGCGGGAACGTGTGGGAATCGAACCCACCACAGACAGGACCGCCTGCCTGCCACTGGATTTGAAGTCCAGGGTGCCCACCTTGGGCACAGCCATTC
>JBNJDL010000072.1:0-10325 GCA_051744825.1 Bacillota bacterium
CACTCCATCTTCTGTAAAAAAGTGGGTCTTTAAATTACTTACATCTATTAATTTTTCTTCACTCAAATTTTTCACCTCTTTTTTTTATAAATTAATTTTTCATCTTAGGGTCAAGGGCATCTCTTAAACCATCACCAAGTAAATTGAATCCAAATACTGTATAGGCTATTGCTAAACCAGGAAAAAATGAATACCAGGGTTTAGTTCTCAAATATTGTAAACCATTATTTATAATTGAACCCCAACTGGGGGTAGGTTCTTGAGCCCCTAAGCCAAGAAAACTTAAAGAAGCTTCAGCCATAATTGAAGAAGCAATCCCCATTGTAAAAGAAATAATAAGTGGAGCCATACAGTTTGGAAGTATTTGTTTATACATAATAGTAAAATCTTTATATCCTAAAGCTTTAGCAGCTTCTACATACTCTCTTTCTCTATGTCTCATAAATTCACTTCTCATAATTCTAGCAGTTCTAGTCCAGCTTACAATCCCCAGTGCTAAAAACACATTATATAAACTAGGTCCTAAAGCAACCATGATGGCTATTGTAAGTAATAAACTAGGAAAACTCATTACTATATCTACTATTCTCATAATAAACATATCTACTTTTCCGCCATAATAACCAGCAAGCGAACCCATAAGTGTACCAATACTGAGAGAAATGGTCTGAACTATAATTCCTACACTAAGTGAAATACGAGAGCCATAAATTATTCTACTAGTTAAATCTCTTCCATAATAATCTGTACCAAGCCAATGTTGAAAAGAAGGTCTTTCCAGTACAGATGTCAAATCTATTTCATTTGGATCATATGGAGCTAATAGAGGGGCAAAAATTGCAACTAAAATAAATAAAATTACCATTCCAAGTCCAATCATTGCTGCTTTATTTCTTTTTAATCTTTTCCAGGCATCCTGCCACAAGCTTTCTCCCTTTATGTCTTTTTTCTCTGAATCTAAATTTTTTCTCATCTGCATATTAGTCTTCTCCCTCCTCAATCATATTGTATCCTAGGGTCAAGTCCTACATAAATTATATCTACAATTAAATTAAAAAAGACAAATATCAAGGAGCCAACTAAAACACAACCTGCTATTACCTGAAAGTCACGTTTTTTTATGGCAGTTACTACATATCTACCAAAGCCTGGCCAGGCAAAAATAGTTTCAGTTAAAACTGAGCCATTTAAAAGTGATGCAAAATTCATTCCAATAACAGTAACTACAGGTATTAAAACATTTCTTAAGGCATGTTTTAAAATAACTCTCTTTTCTTTTAATCCTTTAGCCCTAGCAGTTCTTATATAATCTTCTGAAATTATTTCTAACATTACTGAGCGTGTATAACGAGCTAAAAATGCTGCGAATCTACTTCCTAAGGTTATTGCTGGCAAAAACAAATGTTTTAAACTTATAAAACCTTCTCCCATTCCCGAAACAGGAGTCCAGCCTAAAGTCATAGAAAAAATATAAATTAAAATCATTCCAAACCAAAACACTGGAGTAGAAATAAAAAATAAGGCAACAGCCATAGCCGTATGATCAATCCAAGTATTTCGGTAAACTGCTGAAATAACACCAATTGTAACTCCCATAATAGTAGAAATAATAATTGCACTAAAGGCAAGTTTAAAAGTATTAGGTAATTTTTGTTGTAGAGCTTTAGTAACAGAAACTCCAGAAATATAGGAACTTCCTAAATCACCACTTAAAGTTCTTTTTAAATAACTATAAAATTGAATATGCCAGGGATCATCTAGTTTTAATTCTGCTCTTAAACGCTGAACAATATCTTCTTCTGCATGTTGACCTAACATACTTAAAACTGGATCTCCAGGAACCATATACATTAATACAAATGTAAGAAATAATACTCCTAATAAAACTGGTATTATTAAAAGTAATCTTCTTATTATATATTGAAGCACTCTATTTCCTCCTTTTATCTTTTTAAAATAGGCGCGTCTTTAAGACGCACCTATTTTTTAGTATCATTATTTGCTTTATTTAGTTAGTGTGTTCTTCTTTAATATCTTGATCTATCCAGATAGTTGTTAATTTATCAGCATTATACATTTGATGATAAATTTCACCTTTTATCCAGGGCTGCTTGATTGAAGATGAAGCTGTGTGATATAAATAAACATATGGATCTCCAACATCATCAGCTATTTTAATAATTTCTTGTGATAATCTAATTCTTTCTTCTTGGTTAGTAGTTGTTGCCATTCTATCTAATAAACTATTAATTGTGTCATTATTAAAACCAATTCTGTCACTTGTATATAAGGCATTTAAGAAATTATATGGGTCAGCATAATCAGCCCACCATGATAAATAATAGGAAGGAGCATTTCCATTTTGTACTGTAGAATAAAATACACTCCAGTCATTTTTAATAAGTTCTACATCAATTCCAATACGATCTAGTAAAGCTTGTAAAACTCCTCCAACTCGAACAGAATTACTACCATCACTTACCCATAATTCTAATTCAAAACCATCAGCATAACCTGCTTCTGCTAATAATTCTTTTGCTTTTTCCATATCAGCTTTCATTTCTATATCTGCTCCTCCAGGCATACCTTCAGGAATAGCATCATTAGCAGCTACATAATGTGGAAATAGAGATTCTGTAACCATTTCACTATCTATAGCATAATCAATTGCTTCTCTAACTTTAGGATTATCTAAAGGTTCAAAATCATCATTTAAAGCTAAATAATAGGTAGAAAGTTCAGCCATAGTATGAATATAATCTTCCCACTCAGAATCATTTAACCATTTTTCTCTTTCTTCTGTAGGAACACCAGTTAAATCAAGAGTTCCAGCTTCAAATTCAGCAATATCAGTAAGAGGCTGTGGAATAACTCTATAAATTACTTTATCTACATATGGACGTCCATCCCAATAATCTTCATTAGCTTCAAAAACTAACTTATCATCATGTTCCCACTCAACAAATTTATATGGACCAGTACCCACTGGATGCTGACTAAAGTCATCACCATATTCTTCTACTATATCTTCATTTACAATAAGTCCATAAGGTAAGGTTAAGTGAGTTAAAAATAAACCAAAAGGCTCATCTAATTCAAAACGAACAGTATAATCATCAATTACTTCGACTCCTTCAAGCCCCTCAGCTTCTCCATCTAAAGCTGCATCTGTACCTTTTATCATTGGATATACCCAAGTTCCTGGAGAAGCAACTTCAGGATCATATAACCTGTCAAAGGTGTACTTTACATCATGGGCAGTAAATTCTGTACCATCATGAAATTCTACCCCTTCACGCAAATGAAAAGTAAAAACAGTATTATTATCTTCTACTTCCCAGTCTTTTGCTAAAGCAGGTACTATATCATTAGATTGGTAATCAAATCTTATTAAACCATCATAAAATTTTACAGCCATTGCTCCAGCATCAAAGCCTGATGCATAAGCAGGATCAAGTGTATCCCAATCAGTATTATTACTTAAACGTAATGTTCCACCATATTGTGGATCTTCTGCCTTTACCCCCTCAACCATAACAAATGATGAAATAATTAATAGAGCTACAAAAACACTAATTGACAAAATTTTTATCCTTCTCATTTAATCTACTCCTCTCATTTTTTAGACCCTTTTTATAAAATACTGCGTTACTCCATTCTCGCTACTGAAGATCACCTCCCAAATAAATTCTTTATTTATATTTATTAGTTGTAATACATAACTATAATATCATATCCCCGTATTTTTTTCTATTATACCTGGCATTTTAGAGCTGTGTTTCCCTTCATCTATAACAACTTCTCCATTTACTATTACCTTCTTTATCCCTTGAGCATATTCTAAGGGCTCAGTAAAAGTCGCCTTATCTATAATTTCGTTTTCATCAAAAATACAAATATCAGCCGCCATACCTTCTTTTAACAATCCTCTATTCTCTAAATTTAATCTCCAGGCTGATAATCCTGTCATCTTATAAACAGCTTCTTCTAAAGAGATTACTTCCTCTTCTCTAACATATTTTCCTAATACTCTGGCAAAGCTTCCAAAAGCTCTTGGATGTGGTTTTCCTTCTGCTAATTTGCCATAAGTAGCTACACTACCTGCATCAGAGCATATCATAGATAAAGGATCAGAAATAACTTTTTTGATATCAGACTCACACATGGCAAAACGAATCATTCCTGCTTTAACCTTTTCTTCAAAGACTATTTTGATTACAGTTTCTTCTGCGCTAATAGCTAAATTTTCACTAATTTCTTTAATATTTTTACCTTCATATTTCTTGTTTTTATCACTATGAATAGAAGTTACTACTATATTTTCAAAACCACGAGGCCTTTCGTTCTCTTCTAAATATTTAATTATTTTTTTAGTGCTTTCTTCATCTTCAAGTCTTTGCAATAACTTTTCATTTCCACCTTCATGAGCCCAATCAGGTAAAATAGAATCTAAACCTGTTGAAGTTGCTGGATAAGGATAAACATCACAGCTAACATCAACCCCTCTTTTTCTTGCTTCTTTCATCATTGCTAAAGTCCCATGTACAAGTCCCCAACTATTTTTTACTGTTACCTTATGATGAGAAATTTGTACTGGAATTCCACTTTCTTCTCCAATTTTTATAGCTTCTTTTACACCTTCAACCAATTTTTCTCCTTCATAACGCATGTGAGTAGTATAAATTCCACCATATTTAACTGCTGTTTTAGCTAATTCAATTAGTTCTTCAGTATCTGCATAAGAAGATGGCGGATAAATTAAGCCACTAGAAAAACCTCTTGCTCCTGCTTTTAGAGCTTCTACAAGCAATTCCTTCATTTTATTTAATTCTTTTAGATTGGCCTTTCTTTGCTCATAACCTAAAACTGATCTTCTTAAAGCACCATGACCAACAAGTGGAACAACATTTACACTAATATCTGCATTTTCCAGAACTTTAAGATATTCTTCATAGCTTTTCCAATTATAATCAAGGTTAAATTCATTTAATTCTTCTTTTAAATATTTACTTCCTGCACCGAAAGCTGGAGCAGGAGATGAACCACAGTTTCCTATAACTTCTGTAGTTACTCCCTGTCTTATCTTGCTTTCCGCCCTTCCATTTACAAGCAGAGTCAGATCAGAGTGGGTATGAATATCAATGAAACCTGGACTAACTACAAGGCCATTAGCATCAATGACTTGTTTAGCTTTATCAGAAATTTTTCTTCCTATTTTTACTATTTTTCCATCTTTTATGGCTATATCACCTTTAAACCAGGGTGTACCACTTCCATCTATGATTTTTCCATTTTTTATAAGGTATTTATACATAAAATCTCTCCTTCTATAATCTAATTATATATACATGCATAAGCTATTCCGGAATTGTTTAAAAATTAAATAAATTTAGAATATCGCTATTTGTTAGCAATGATTAGATATTTAATTAACTATTTTCTTTTTAATTCAAATTAATACTTTTAGATAAAAATTAAAGTTCGGAAAAGCGGAGTATTTTTCCGCAAAAACGAACGTTGTTTTTTGTCGTAATATTATGAAAAATGTTCGCAAATATGGTATAATAAAACTTAGAATATATTTATATGAAATAAGGTGATTTTATGCTAAAAGAATTTACAATTTTTATATTATCTGATTCTATTGGAGATACTGCTGAACAGGTGGCACGAGCTACTGCTGAGCAATATAATAATACTGACTATGAAATTAGAAAATTTCCCTATGTTGAAAGCAGAGAAAAAGTTGATGAAATTTGTCAGGAAATTGATCCTGAAAACTCAATTGTAGTCTATACAATGGTTAATGAAGAAATTTCTAATTATTTTAGAAATAAATGCAAAAAACAGAAAGTTACTTTTATTGATATCATGAGTCCCTGTTTAAAGAAGTTTACTAAATTTATTGGCAGCAAACCTAGCCGTGAATCCGGTATTATTAGACAATTAGATGAAAATTATTTTAAAAGAGTTAAAGCTGTAGAATTTGCTGTAAAATATGATGATGGTAAAGATCCACGCGGTATTTTAAAAGCAGATATTGTTTTAATCGGTGTTTCTCGCTCCTCTAAAACTCCCCTAAGTATGTATCTAGCCCATAAAAATTACAAAGTTGTAAATATCCCTCTTTTTAAAGAAGCAAAATTACCTCAACAACTTTATAAAATACCAAAAAGAAAAATCATTGGATTAACTATTGAGCCTTCAAATCTAGTAGAAATTAGACGAGAAAGAATAAGAGCTTTAGGTCTTCAAGATAATGTCGACTATGTTTCAATTAATAAAATATTAGAAGAACTTAATTATTCAGAAAATGTGATGCATAAATTGGGATGTGCGGTAATTAATATGACAAACAAAGCTGTTGAGGAGGCGGCAAATATAATTATTGATATTATTAATGATTTAAATTAAAAAGGGGGAAATGAAAATGACAAAATATATTTATTCTTTTAAAGAAGGAAAAAAAGAAATGAAATCCTTATTAGGAGGTAAAGGGGCAAATCTTGCCGAAATGAGTAATATTGGCTTACCGGTTCCACCTGGTTTTGTTATAACCACTGAAGCCTGTCTTGATTATCTCAAGCAGGGCGAAAAAATGAAAGAAGAACTTAAAGATAGTATTTTTGAATATTTAAAAATCCTGGAAGAAAAAAATAATAAAAAATTTGGAGATTATGAAAATCCTCTTTTAGTTTCGGTTAGATCTGGAGCTGTAATTTCTATGCCTGGTATGATGGATACTGTTTTAAACTTAGGTCTTAATGATAAAAGTGTTGTGGGCCTTGCCCAAAAAACTTCCAATCCTCGTTTTGCTTATGACAGTTATCGACGACTTATTCAAATGTTTGGAAATGTAGTTTTAGAAATTCCAGCTTATAAATTTGATAACTTTTTGGAACATAAAAAAGAAAAAAATAATTATAAAAATGATGTTGAATTATCTGTGGCTGATTTAAAAGATATTATAGCTGATTTTAAAAAAATAATAAGTACAGAAAAAGATATGGATTTTCCACAAGAACCTGAAAAACAGCTGCTTATGGCCATTAAAGCAGTTTTTAGTTCCTGGAATAATAATAGGGCTGTATCCTATCGCAAAATTCATGATATTCCTAATGACCTGGGTACTGCTGTAAGTGTTCAGACAATGGTTTTTGGAAATATTGGCCAGAGTTCAGGTACAGGAGTAGCTTTTACTCGCAATCCGGCTACTGGTGAAAATAAGGTTTTTGGGGAATTTTTACTCAATGCTCAGGGGGAAGATGTAGTAGCTGGCATTAGAACTCCTCGTGGTATTGAAGAATTAAAAAATATAATGCCTGAAGTTTATGATAAATTTATAGAATTAAATGAAATTTTAGAAGAACATTATAAAGATATGCAGGATATCGAATTCACTATTCAGGAAGGTACCCTCTATATTCTTCAAACCAGAACTGGTAAGAGAACTGCTGATGCAGCAGTAAATATTGCTGTAGATATGGAAAAAGAAGACTTAATAGATAAAAAAACAGCAATTATGCGAATAGACCCTGAAGAAATTAGTCAATTACTCCATCCTAATTTTGAAGAAAAAGAATTAGAAAAAGCAGATCTTTTAGCAAAGGGCCTGGCTGCTTCCCCAGGAGCTGCAACTGGAAAAATATATTTTACTTCAGAAAAAACCTCTAAGATGGTTGAAAAAGGTGAAAATGTCATTCTGGTTCGCAAAGAAACATCACCAGAAGATATTGAAGGTATGGCCAAAGCAAATGGAATTTTAACTTCCAGAGGTGGAATGACCTCTCATGCTGCTGTAGTTGCAAGAGGAATGGGCAAATGTTGTGTGGCTGGTGCTGGAAATATTCAGGTCAATGAAGATGCCAAAGAATTTCAAGTTAATGATAGAATTTTTAAAGAAGGAGATTATATTTCACTTAATGGAAGTACAGGAGAAATTTATGCAGGTATAGTCAAAACTACAAAAGCCCATTTAAGTGATAATTTTAAAATTTTAATGAGCTGGGCTGATAAATACAGAAAACTAGGCGTTTATGCAAATGCTGATACTCCTCATGATGCCAAAATAGCAGTAAATTTTGGAGCAGAGGGTATCGGTCTCTGCCGGACAGAGCATATGTTTTTTGATAGTGAAAGAATAAATTCGGTAAGAGAAATGATTATTGCTGAAAATAATCATTCAAGAAAAAAAGCTTTAGAAAAACTATTCCCCTATCAAAAAGAAGACTTTAAAGGTATTTTTAAAGTGATGAAAGATATGACTGTTACTATCAGACTCCTTGACCCTCCTTTACATGAATTTTTACCTCAGGAAGATGAAGATATTAAATATCTGGCTGAAGAACTTGATATCACAATTAAAAAATTAAAAAGAACAATCAATGAATTAGAAGAAGTTAACCCAATGCTAGGTCATCGTGGGTGTAGGCTAGGAATAACCTATCCAGAAATCTATGAAATGCAGGTTAGAGCTATTATCTCTGCTGCTCTCGAAATAAAAGAAGAAATGGGCTATGAGATAAAAGCTGATATTATGATTCCTTTAATTGGTAGCCAAAAAGAATTGACCATTCTTCGAGAAAATGTTAAAACAGTTGCTGAAAAATTAATAGAAAAATCAAATATAAAACTCAACTACAATATTGGAACTATGATTGAAATTCCAAGAGCAGCACTTTTAGCAAATGAAATTGCAAAATATGCGGACTTTTTCTCCTTTGGTACAAATGATCTTACCCAAATGACTTATGGATTTTCAAGAGATGATGCTGGAAAATTCATAAATAGATATTTAGATCAGGAAATATTTGAAAAAGATCCTTTTTCAGTTCTTGATCAAAAAGGAGTCGGTAAATTAATTGAAACTGCTGTTGAGCTAGGTAGAAAAGAAAAAGAAAATTTAAAGATAGGTATCTGTGGTGAGCATGGCGGAGAACCTTCTTCTATTGATTTTTGTCACCGAAAAGCTTTAGATTATATTTCCTGTTCACCCTTTAGAGTCTCAATAGCTCGTCTGGCAGCTGCTCAAGCAGCTATTAATAATAACTAAAAAAATCCCCTGACTCTAATAATTTAGAGAAAGGGGAGACTGACTTATTTATTCAATTATTTTTAATGTAAAAAAAGAGAATGAGGCTTCCCCCATCCTCAAGAAATTATATTTTTATTGAATTTAATTACTCTTAACCAGTTCTACTCTTCTATTTTTTGATCTACCTTCTTTAGTTTCATTTGTTGCTGCAGGAGCAAGAGGTCCAATACCAGCAGGTTCCAAACGTTTAGAATCTATACCATATTTTGAAACCAATCTTTCAACTAAAGCCTTTGCTCTATTTTGAGAAAGATCCATATTATACTCAAACTCTCCAGTGTTATCAGTATGACCAACTACATACAGTTCTAAATCAGGATTATTATCCAAAAGACTTGCTATTTCTTTTATTGTTGGCTCTGATTTTTCTTTTATCTTAGCACTATCATAATCAAAATAAACTCCCTGAATACTTGCTTTTCCAGTACTCTCTATCTTTCTAAATACTTTTTCAGCATCTATTAAATCAGATTCCATTTCCTTTTCTTCTACAATAAGCTGGAAAACTGCAGGAGTCCCATCAGGCCAATTTCCTCCATAAAAGCCGTGTTTACTTATAAATACAGAAAGATAAACATCCCCATTTTCTCCACTCATTTTTGCTGCTATATATCTAGAATTTTCTTCTCGAGAATCTATACCTTCAAAAGATGTTTCATCTGAATCTTTAAAGTTTATTTGCTCATAAAGTCTCCTACTAAAACCTTTAGGTACTTTTCTCTCATTTTTAGCGATTATTTCAAAACCTGCTTCTTTAATTGCAGTTTCATAATTTCTAAAAATCTGCAGTGGTGAATAATCTTCAGGAGCTATATATAAATGTTGGGTCAGTTGACCTTCAAGCCAGATTTTTTCATCTTTATATTCAGAATCTATATTTTCAGTATTTAACTCCTGAAATGGTAGTTTAAATTCATCATAATTTTCCTGATTATAGTATCTAATATATGAACCTGGAAACCTTGAAATCAAAGGATGGTCTCTACTATTTGAAATGTCTTCAGCTGGAAGATTATCAGGAAAATCTCTAATTTCAACTTCAGAACTTTCAAAATTTTTGTCTGTTTCAATCAAGTCAGTATTTAAATCTTTTTCTTCCACTATCACCTGAAAAACTGCCGGTGTTCCATCAGGCCAATTTCCTCCATAAAATCCATGTTTACTTATAAATACTGAAAGATAGACATCACCATTTTCACCACTCATTTTTGCTGCTAAATACCTGGAATCT
>JBNJDL010000073.1:0-10318 GCA_051744825.1 Bacillota bacterium
TAAATTTAAATTAAATAGGTATTAATTTAAATTTAGACTAAAGAAGGCTTTTTTATATTTCAAATTCTACTTTTAATATTTTGCCAATTATTTTTATTTCGTTTTCTTTAAGAATTAATGGTTCATAATTAGAATTTTCAGCATTTATTATTACTAATCCTTTCTTTTTATAAATAGTTCTGATTAAAGTTTTACCTTCATAATTAATTAATGCTACATCACCGCTGTTTATGTCATCAACTTCCTTTACCAGAACAATATCTCCAGAATATATCCGACTACCTTTCATAGAATCTTCTTTAACTTTAAAATAAAAAAGATTATCTAAATCATTATCAAATTTTGTATTTTTATATTTTAATATATTTTTTTCAGAAATAATAGTATTTTCATCTTTCAATTTTTTACAATCGTTTTTTATTATTGGAATTTTATTTTTACCTGAAAAATTATTTACTTCATCTCTTTTAAACTTTTTATTATTATTAAGCAAATAATCAATGGAAACATCATAATAATTGGCAATTAATTTTAGTTTATCTACAGGAGGCATTCTTTCTTCTCTTTCATACATAGCAAGAATAGAAAAGGATAGATTTAATTTTTCACCTAATTGTCTTAATGTTAAACCTTCACTTTTTCTTAATTTTCTTAGTTTATCTCCTAAAGTTGACATAATATCACCACCAATTTTGCACTGTGAGTTTATTATAACATAAAGGAATTAAATATGTGTGTTCAAATAGTATAAAAATGAGCAAAATGAATAAAATCACATTTAATTGAATTTAAAAAAGAAATAGAAGAGTTTATATAAATTTTCATTATTTGTTAATATTGCACGATTAGTATACAATATAAGAAAAAGGGGGTTATTTTATGGAAAATAAAGTAAGAGAATATCGAAAAAAAGAATTTATTAAAGTCAAAGACTTAGCTGAAGCTGCTAATGTTTCTTTAAGTATGATTTATCAAATAGAAAGAGGGGATAAAATTCCATCACTAAAGGTTGCACAAAAAATAGCTCATACTTTAGGCTATAATACAGATAGAGTTTTTTATCAAAAAGAATAATAACTTGCTCATTAAAAAAGGAATTTTATATATAATATTGAAATATAAAAATAAAGGAAAAGTTGTAAGATGTCTAACATTTAATTATTATAAAAATTTGTTATAATATAAGTAGAAATAAGAATAAAATTATTTATTTAATAAGGAGGTAAATAATGGATAATATAAGAAGGGCGATTATAATTGTACTTGATAGTGTGGGTATTGGAGAATTGCCTGATGCAGATGAGTATGGAGATGAGGGAGCAGATACTTTAGGAAATATGGCTAAAGAATTAGGAGGACTTGACCTTCCAAATCTGGAAAAATTAGGTTTAGGTAAAATCAAAAAAATTGAAGGTTTAAATGAAAATGTTAAGGCACAAGCCTCTTATGGTAAAATGGCAGAAGCTTCTTCTGGTAAAGATACAACAACTGGGCATTGGGAACTTTCAGGTATTATTTCAAAAAATCCTTTTCCAACTTATCCTGACGGTTTTCCTGATGAAGTTATAGATAAGTTTGAGGAGGCTATCGGAAAAAAAGTATTAGGGAATAAAGCAGCCTCAGGCACTGTTATTATAGAAGAATTAATAGATGAGCATTTAGAAACAGGAAATCCAATAGTTTATACTTCTGCAGATAGTGTATTTCAGATTGCTGCTCATGAAGATATAATCTCTGTTGATAAGTTATATGAAATGTGTGAAAAGGCAAGAGAAATTTTGACTGGTGAACATGGAGTTGGCAGAGTAATTGCTAGACCTTTTGTAGGAGAGCCAGGCAATCTAGAAAGAACAGATAGAAGAAAAGATTTTTCTTTAGAACCACCTAAAGATACACTTCTTGATAAAGTTAAGTCTGCTGGAATGGAAGTACAGGCTGTAGGTAAAATTGAAGATATATTTGCTAATAAGGGAATTACTGCATCTAATCATACTATTGATAATATGGACAGTGTTGATGCTACTTTAGAATTTATGGATAGTAATAAAGAGGGTTTAATCTTTAGTAATTTAGTTGAATATGATATGATTTATGGGCATAGAAGAGATGTTGAAGGTTATGCTCAGGCATTAAAAGAATTTGATAATAGATTAGATGAAATTTTAAATAAATTGTCTGAAAATGATGTTTTATTTATTACAGCAGATCATGGTTGTGATCCTACTTATGAAGGAACTGACCATACAAGGGAATATGTACCGCTTTTAGCTTATGGTAAAAATATAAAAGAGGATAATAATTTAGGAACTCGCTCCACTTATGCTGATTTAGCAGCTACGATTACTGATTTACTTAATGTTGAAAAAGTTGAAGATGGAAAAAGTTTCAAAAATGAAATAGTTAAGGAGGATTACTAAAGTGTTAGAAAAAATTAAAAATGCTGCAAATTATATTGAAGAAAAAATAAATTTAGAATTAGAAGTAGGGTTGATTTTAGGCTCAGGTTTAGGAATTTTAGCAGAAGATATTGAAGATAAAGTTGAAATTGAATATGAAGAAATTCCAAATTTTCCAGTATCAACTGTTGAAGGGCACGCAGGTCAATTAGTTATTGGTAAATTAGAAGGAAAAAATGTGGTTGCTATGCAGGGAAGATTTCACTATTATGAAGGTTATACTATGCAGGAAATAACTATTCCTGTTAGAGTTATGAATCTTTTAGGAATTGAAAAAATGATTGTAACAAATGCTGCAGGTGGAATAAATAGAAACTTTAATCCAGGAGATTTTATGATTATAACTGATCATATAAATTTAATGGGAGATAATCCTCTTATAGGGGAAAACTATAATGAATTTGGTCCACGTTTTCCAGATATGTCTGAAGCATATAACAAAAAATTGAGAGATATAGCTGAAAAAACTGCCCGTGAGGAAGGATTAACAATTCGTAATGGTGTTTATGCTGGAATGTCTGGCCCAAGTTTTGAAACTCCCACTGAAATTAGAAAACTTAGAAAAGATGGTGCTGATGCTGTTGGCATGTCTACAGTACCAGAAGTAATAGTTGCAAATCACATGGATATTGATGTATTAGGTATATCATGTATTACTAATATGGCTGCTGGTATATTACCTCAACCATTAACTCACAAAGAGGTTATAGAGATAACTGAAAAGGTAAAACCAGAGTTTAAGAAACTTGTAAGAAAAACTCTGGAAAATATTTAATTATTTTACTAAAGAAGGGGTATATATTATGCGAGCATATGATATAATTTTAAAAAAAAGAGAGGGAAAAGAACTTAGTAAAGAAGAAATAAATTTTTTGATTGAAGGATATACTTCTGATGATATTCCAGATTATCAGCTTTCAGCTTGGGCGATGGCAGTGTTTTTTAAGGGGATGACTCCTGCAGAAACAGCCCATTTAACTACTGCTATGGCAGAATCAGGAGATATTATTGATTTAAGTGCAATTAAAGGATTTAAAGTAGATAAACATAGTACTGGTGGAGTTGGTGATACAACGACTTTAGTTTTGGCCCCTCTTGTTGCAGCTGCAGGTCTTCCTGTGGCAAAAATGTCTGGAAGAGGTTTAGGTCATACTGGAGGAACTATTGATAAATTAGAATCTATTAAGGGTTTTGATGTGAATTTAAGTAGAGAAGAATTTATAGAGGCTGTAAATAAGTATGGAGTAGCTGTTGTAGGTCAAACTGGAAATTTAACTCCAGCTGATAAAAAATTATATTCATTAAGAGATGTTACTGCAACAGTTGATTCCATCCCACTAATTGCAAGTAGTATAATGAGTAAAAAAATAGCTGGTGGAGCTGATGGAATTGTATTAGATGTTAAAGTTGGTAGTGGAGCTTTTATGAAAGATTATAAAGAAGCTGAAAAGTTAGCAAAATCTATGGTTGAGATTGGAAATAAAGTCGGAAAAGTAACTAGAGCAGTAATTACAGACATGGATCAACCTCTCGGAAAGGCAATAGGAAATAGTCTTGAGGTAAAAGAAGCTATAGAAACTTTAAAAAATAATGGCCCTCAAGATTTAAAGGAGCTTTGTTTAACTTTAGGTTCTAACATGTTATTAAATGCAAAGAAAGTTGATAATTTTGAAGAGGGATATAATTTATTAAAAGATATATTAATTTCTGGAAAAGCATTAGAAAAATTTAAGGAATTTATTAAAGCTCAAAATGGAGATACTGGAGTAGTTGAAAATTATAAATTATTACCTCAAGCAGATAATATTATTGAAGTAAAAAGTCAAAAATCAGGATTTATTAATAAAATAGATGCTTTAGAAATAGGTTTAACTGCAATGGAAGTAGGAGCTGGTAGAGAAACTAAAGAAGATGAAATAAATAAAGCAGTAGGTGTTGTATTAAATAAAAAAAGAGGTGAAAAAGTTGAAAAAGATGAAATATTAGCTTATCTTCACCTTGATGATTTAAGTAAAGAAAAAGAAAGTAAAAATAGATTATTAGAAGCTTTTGAGATAAGTGAAAAAAAGGGAGAAGAAAAAGATTTAATTTATGATATAATTAAATAAGGTATATTTTCCCCTTTCGTAAATAAATATTTAATAATTAGTTATTTACGGAAGGGGTAGTCCTATGTTAAAAAGCAAAAAAATTTTGTCTTTTTTAATTATTTTTTTAATTTTCTTTTCATTTATAAATAGTACATATTCATATAGTAATGAAGTTGACTTTGAACTAAGTGCTCAATCTGCTTTATTAATGGAAGTAAAAACTGGAGAAATAGTATTTAGTAAAAATCCTGATAAACAACTTGCTCCAGCAAGTATGACCAAAATTATGACTATGTTATTAGCGATGGAATCTTTAGCTAATGAGGAAATATCTTTAGAAGATAAAATTACTGTTAGTAGTAATGCAGAAAGAATGGGTGGCTCTCAAATTTATTTAGAAGTTGGAGAAAAAATGACTTTAGAAGAATTAATGAAGGCTATAGCTATTTCCTCAGCTAATGATGCTTCAGTTGCTGTTGCTGAATATATAGCTGGTACAGAATCATTATTTGTTGAAAAAATGAATAAAAAAGCAAAAGAATTAGGTATGAGAAATACTATTTTCTATAATACAAATGGTTTACCAGAAAGTGATAAAAATATTAAAGGAAACCTTACAACTGCCAAAGATTTAGCAATTTTAAGTAGAGAATTATTAAATTATCCTAAAGTATTAGATTGGACATCAATTTGGATTGATTATTTAAGAGATGGGGAATTTATATTAAGTAATACTAATAAATTAGTTAGACATTTTGAAGGAGTTGACGGAATAAAAACAGGTTATACCAATGAAGCAGGATATTGTGTAGCTGCTACTGCTAAAAAAAATGATTTGAGATTTGTAGCTATTATTATGGGAGCTAAAAGTTCTGCAGAACGTTTTTCTGAAGCAAGAAAATTACTATCATATGCCTTTAATATTTACACGAATTGTAATATAATAAAAAGGGGAGAAAAAGTAGAAGAAGTTGATGTCTGGAATGCAAAAGAAAGAAAATTAGAATTGACAGCTTCGAAAAATTTATATCTTCCAATGAAAAGAGGAGAAAAAGAAGAATTTAATAAAGAATTTATTTTTAAAGATGAAATTAAAGCTCCAATAAATAGAGGTGATATAATAGGAAAATTAAATATATTTAAAGGTAATTACAAAATAGATGAGTGTGATTTATTGTCAGCTCGAAAGGTTGAAAAGGCTTCAATATTTAAAATATTTTTCAGAATTGTAATAAAGTTCTTAGAAAAATTATTCAAGTGATAGAAGAATAAGGGGTGGAATAATGACAGTTTTTAATAATAAAAGACTACCAATAGACACTTTTCAAATTGATACTGAAAGAATGGTAAAGGGATGGTATTCAGATGTTTATTTTAGAAATATAAGTAAAATATTAAATCAATTATCGGAAGAAGGTTATACTTTCAAGGATGAAGATATAGGAAATATAGAAGTTGAACTACAGATATTTCCACGAAGAGAGCCATTTAGTATTGTAGGGGGTATAGATGAAGCTCTTGCTTTATTGAAAACAGCTACTGGTTATTGGGATGAAGAGGGAAATTTTGTTAACACTTTTTCTGAACTAGAAGTTGAAGCCTGTCATGATGGGGTTAAAGGTTATTATAGTGGTAATCCTAAAGATGTAGATCCTATTATGAAAATTAGAGGTCGATATAAAGATTTTTCAATTTTAGAAACTCCAATGTTAGGATCTTTAACAGAAGCTTCTAGAATTGCAACAAATGTTTATAAAGTTTTAGAGGCAGCTAGAGGGAAAGATATCTTATTTTTCCCTGCTAGATTTGCCCATTACAAATTACAGGCCCTTCATGGTTATGCTTATTCTCTTGGGGTAAAAGCTTATAATGAAGATTATGGAAAAAATAGTTTACGTTTAGTTTCCACTGATGGTCAGGGAGCCTGGTGGGGCGGTAAAGGTGGCGGTACTATTAGTCACTCATATATTGCTACTTTTCATGGTGAAACAGCTGAAGCAATGCTTCAATTTTCACGTTTAATGCCTCTTGATGTAAATAGAATCGCCCTTGTAGATTTTGATAATGACTGTGTTGGTACAAGTCTTAAAGTTTTAAAAACAATGTTTAAAAAATATAATTCTCTTATCAAAAAAGGGAAGAAAAAAGAAGCAAAAAAATATAAGCTTTATGGAATAAGACCTGATACTTCTTCAAGTCTTAGAGATGTAAGTGTAGAGCCATTAGGTGATAAAAAACTAGATAATGGGGTTAATGCAAGGTTAATATTTAAATTGCGACAAAATATTGATAAAGCCTATAAATCTTGGGATTATGAAGGAGAAGATGAAAAAAGAGCTAAAAAATATTGTGAAGATGTAAAAATTATTGCAACAGGTGGTTTTAAACCTGAAAAGATAAGAAGGTTTGAAAAATCTCAAGTTCCTGTTGATGTATATGGAATTGGTAGTTGGTTACTTTCTAATAGTTCTGTAGAGGGAACTAATACAGACTTTACAGCAGATGTGGTAAAAGTGAAAAAAGATGAAAAATGGATAGATATGGCGAAGGTTGGTAGAAAAGCTTGTGATAATGAAAAATTAGTTAAGGTAAATTAAAATAAAAAAATATTTTTTCTAAACAGCCCAATATTGGGCTGTTTTTTTTTATGAAATATGAAGGAGTTTTTATTTTTTTAAGCAAATATTATTATATAATAACAAAATGTGATTAAGGAGGAAAATAATGAAAATAAATATTAAAAAACAAAATAATTATCAAAGTGTTATTTTAAGATTAGAAGGTGAATTAGATATGAAAAATGCAAGTAAATTTAAAAATCAAATTATTAAAGCATTTAAAAAAACAAATAACAAATTTTTGATTTTAAATTTAAAAAAAGTTAATTTTATTGATAGTACTGGCTTGGGTGTTATTTTGGGAAGATATAAGGTCTTATCTAGAAAAGGGGGAGGAATTTTACTGGTGGGGATGAAAAAGCAAGTGAGAAAAATTTTTTCTTTAGCTGGTATGTTAAGTATTATGCATGAATTTAATTCTGAAGAAAAAGCATTGAATAAAATAAAAAAGAGGGAGGAAATTTATAATGACTAATAAAGCAGTATTAACTTTGTTGAGTAAAAGTGAAAATATTGGATTAGCCAGAATAGCAGTAGCTACCTTTAGTAGCAATTTAGATTTTACTTTAAGTGAAATTGAAGAAATTAAGGTAGCTGTTTCTGAGGCAGTAACTAATTGTATTATCCATGCTTATGAGGAAAGAAAAGGGAAAATTGAAATTTATATGGAAATAAATGAAGATGAATTAAGCATAGAAATTATTGATTATGGAAAGGGAATTGCAGACATTGAAGCAGTTTTACAACCATCTTTTAGTACAAAAGAAGAACATATGGGTTTAGGCTTGGCGTTTATTGATTCTTTTATGGATGATTTTAAAATTGATTCCAAAGTAAATAAAGGAACAACTATTATTATGAAAAAATGTCCTGAAGCCTTAAAAAAAGTGAAAAATTAGGGGGCATTTAAAATGAAAGATGAAATTATAGATTTTCCTGAAGTAGAGTTATTAACAAAAAAAGAAAGTAGAAAATATATTGAATTAGCACAAAAAGGTGATAAAGAAGCCATTGATAAACTTGTTAAACATAACATGAAATTGATTTTAAAGGTAGTTTATAGATTTAAAAACTCAGGTTATGATTTGCAAGATTTATTTCAAGTTGGAGTTATTGGATTTATAAAAGCAGTTAATAATTTTGATTTAACTAAAGATTTTAGACTTTCTACATATGCTGTAACTAAAATTTTAGGTGAAATAAGATTATATCTTCGAGATGATAATTATATTAAAGTTAGTCGTTCTTTAAAAAGAGTAGCTAAAATAGTAAAAAGTTGTGAAGAAGAATTGAAAATGAAATTAAATAGAGCTCCAACAATTAATGAAATTTCAGAAAATTGTAATTTTAGCAAGGAAAAAATAGTTCAAGCTTTAGAAGCCTCTAAAATTCCAACTTCTATTTATAAACCACTTAATAGAAATGGAGGAAATGATTTATTTTTAATTGATTGTCTAAAAGAGAATAAATCAAATTCTTATGACGAAAGTGAGAAAGTATCATTAATTGAAAGTATTAGAAAATTAGATAAAAGATCAAGAAAAATAGTTTATTATCGTTATTTTAAAGATATGACTCAAAGTGAAATTGCAGAAAAAATTGGAGTCTCTCAAGTGCAAATTTCTAGATTAGAGAAAAAAATATTAAAAAAATTAAAAGAAGCTTTATAAAAACCCAGTTAATGGGTTTTTTTTGTGGTAAATTTTATCTTGTATAAAAAGATTAGTAATTATAATAATAAGATTAGATTTATTATTAATTTAAGGGAGGAATTGTAATGAAATATTTTAACTATAATGTTTCTTTAATTATTTTTATAATGGTATTTTTATCTGTAATACTCTTAATTTTAAGTGGAGATTCTAATTCTACAATTCCAGCTGATGCAATTAAAATTTGATAAAGAAGGTGAGTTATTGGAAAATATTGATAAATCAAAAGAAGAATATAAAATTTTAGAAAAAAAGAATAGAAGTGATATTCCAAAATATAAAAATCTAATCTTTTCTTTTATTATTGGAGGAATAATTTGTTTACTTGGTCAAATTATTTGGGAAATGTATATTAACTTAGGATTTAGTCAGGAAGATGGAGGAACAATGACTACTATTACTTTGATATTTTTAGGTTCATTTTTAACTGGAATTGGTGTATATGATGAAATTAGTCAATATGCAGGTGCAGGAACTATTGTACCAGTCACAGGTTTTGCCAATGCTATGGTAGCTCCAGCTTTAGAATATAAACAAGATGGATATATATTAGGAATGGGAGCAAAATTATTTAGTGTAGCTGGCCCTGTATTAAGTTATGGAATGTTATCAGCCTTTATAATTGGGCTTTTAAAGTATATATTTGGAGGTTAATATGGCAAAAAATAAAATTGGACAGAGTTTCTTTTTTGAAAATCCTCCTGGAATTATAGATGTAAGTACAATAGTTGGTGCTGAAGAAGCTAAAGGACCTTTTGCAAAATATTTTGATATAAAGGCTCAAGATAACAAATTTGATCAAAAAACATGGGAAAAAGCAGAAAAGGAAATGATAAAAAAATGTATAAACCATGTTTTAAATAAAAGTTCTATTGTAACAAAAGATATTGATTTAATGATTGGCGGAGATTTATTAAACCAAATTATAACCTCTAATTATACGGCAAGAGATTTTTCGCTTCCATTTTTGGGAATTTATGGAGCTTGCTCATCTATGATTGAAGGCCTGATTTTAGGAGCTATGATAATGGATGGAGGTTTTGCAGATTGTATTTTAGCATTTAGTTCAAGTCATTATCAAACAGCAGAAAGACAGTATAGAACCCCTCTAGAGTATGGAGATCAATATCCACCCTATAAACAGTGGACAGTAACTGGGGGAGGAGCATATATTTTAGGTTGGTTAAATGCAAAAGTGAAAATAACTATAGCAACTGTTGGAAAAATTGTGGATAAAGGAATTAAAGATGCTAATAATATGGGTGGAGCTATGGCTGCATCTGCTGCTGATACTATTATTCAGCATTTAAAAGATAGTTCTCAAGATGTTAAAGATTATGATTTAATTATTACAGGTGATTTAGGTAAAGATGGCAGAAAAATTTTGTTATCTTTACTTAAAGAGAAAAATATAAATTTTCCTAAGAAATTTTTTGACTGTG